>NZ_RZSA01000440.1:0-5164 GCF_003998075.1 Mesorhizobium sp. M2A.F.Ca.ET.037.01.1.1
ACCTGGACCGAAGTGTGCAACGGTGCAGAATTTCTGGACCGCCGCGGCGCTTCCAAGTCACGGCATGGATCCTCGGGTCTGCGCGCGTCGCTTCGCTCCTTGCTCCGCCCGTGGATGACGATCGCGACAGGCGTCTCGGCCAATCGCCAAGGCCGTGGCATCCGTTCCGAGGGGCGCGGTCGATTGGGGTCGTCCAGACGCGACGCGCCTAGCACCGTTTCATATGCAGCACGTCGATGCTGATCTCACCGCCGGACATGCGCCCATCCAGCACCTTTTCGAGGTCGTTGCGATTGTCGGGCTTAAGGACCTCCGGCAGGTCGAGCGCCGTCAGGGCCTCGTCGTCGAACTCGATCGGCGCCCCGTAGAGCTGTGATACCTCCATCACCAGGCTTTCGATGTCCTCGCGGGCGATGTTCTCGGCCAGATGATCCAGCCTGATTTCTTCGGAAATTCGGATGATGTTGACGATACCCTTGGTCCACAAGGCCTGTTGCACCTTGTGGTGGGCGTCGTCGCGCAAGCGGATTGAAAATCGTCGGAACATGGACTGCCTCCTTCCCTGGAGGTTATCCCTCGATTTCCACCATGCGCCAGACGGTCACGGAATGCAAGCAAAAAATTCAAAAAGCTATAAGAAAATCAATAAGTTAGCATAGAACAACAAATGTGGTTTCGGCCCATCGTTGGTATCGTTAGCCTGTGCCGTCTTTCACAGCTTGGTCATTCTTGACGTCCTATGCCACAAACCCTACTTCTACTCACAATGAGGCATTCACTCATTCGCAGCGTTTTTGTCTGTGATGGAGGCAGGCATGGCTGAGCTGGAACGGCCGCAAAGGTTGCAGATCATGCTGACCGAAGAGGAACTGGCGGCGCTGGAGAACTGGCGTTTCGAAAAGCGCATGCCGAGCCGTTCGGCCGCGGTCCGCGAACTTTTGCGTCGAGGGCTGGCGTCGGATGGGTTCCTCACGGCGAATGCGGGCGTGAAATCGCAGGATTTCGGCGTGATATCTGCGGACAGGCCGGCCGGCGATAGCCCCGGCGACAGCAAGCCGTAAGCGGATGCGATCCAGCGGATATGTTGCCTTGATTGCGGGCGGCCCTATTTGATGCGCATGACCGGTACAGGGGGGATCTTTCGTCCGAACGCCAATGCCGATGCTCGCCTCGCGGCGATCGTCGACTCTTCCTATGACGCCATCATCGGCAAGGACCTCAACAGCGTCATCACCGATTGGAACTACGCGGCCGAGCGCATGTTCGGCTACAGCGCGGAGGAGGTGATCGGCAAGTCGATTCTGATCTTGATCCCCGATCACATGCACAGCGAGGAAACCGAGATCATCGGCCGTATCCGCCGGGGCGAGGGCGTAGGCAGCCTTGAGACGACGCGCAAGCGCAAGGACGGCTCGTTGATCGCCGTGTCGATCACCGTCTCTCCCATCAGGAACAACGCAGGCGAGATCGTCGGCGCCTCGCAGATCGCCCGCGACATCACGTCCGCCAAGGAAAGCGAGCGCCGCATCCGGCTGCTGATGCGCGAGGTCAATCACCGCGTGAAGAACCAGTTCGCGGTGATCCTGTCGATGGTCAGGGAAACCAGCAAGCGCTCGACCGATCCGGCTGAGTTCGAGCAGATGATCCGCGCGCGCATCATGGCGCTGTCGCGCTCGCACGACCTTCTGGTGACCTCGGAATGGGCCGGCGCCAGCCTGTTCGACCTAGTTCAGGAGCATCTGAAGCCCTTCGGCCATGAGGAACGCATCTCGCTGTCCGGGCCGCTGCTGACGCTGCAGTCGAATGCGGTGCAGAATCTCGGCATGGCCTTCCATGAGCTCGGCACCAACTCCTCCAAATATGGCGCCCTTGCCGTCGACGGGGGCCATGTGGAAATCACCTGGAAGGTCGAGATGGGTCCGGACGCGCGGCGGCGGTTTCATCTTCTGTGGCAGGAGACGTCCGGCGCGGCAGGAATTGGGGTCGCTGAGAGGAATGGCAAGGAGAAGGGGGTCGCCGAACGAAAAGGGTTCGGCACGGTGGTGCTGCAGCGGGTGGCTCCGCAGTCGCTGAGCGGTTCTTCCAGCCTCGAACGCTCGGACGGCAGTTTGAAATGGGCGCTCGACGCGCCGCTCGAGGCAATCATCGTTCCGCAGCTCGGCGCCGATACCGACGGCGACATCGCCGTTTGAGCGTCGGATCGATCGCGGCGGCCGGCGCCAGCGTGATTTGCACCTTGCCGTCTGGCGGATGAGATCGGTCTGGGCGGGCCGCGGCCGCTCAGGCCCTCCTTGCAGCGCTGCAAAAGCGTAATTATATCAATCGTGAGCGTGCAATGTCCACGCGGATACAGTTGCTTTGGTCAAGCTCCATGGAGGTTGTCATGGCAATGATGGAAACAAGAAAGAGCCTGGACTGGATTACTCTGGTCCTCGCGATCTGCCTCTTCATCTCACCCTGGGTTATCGGATTCACCGCGGCGATGGTGCCCGCGTGGAACGCCTGGATCGTCGGCGTTCTGCTCGGCGCGCTGGCGCTGGCGTCGCTTTCGGTGTTCGCCGAGTGGGAAGAATGGGTCAGCGCGGTCCTCGGGCTCTGGCTGATCGTGTCGCCCTGGCTCCTGGGCTTTGCGGCTGACACGAATGTCATGACCACGCATGTCGTCCTCGGCGTGCTGGTGGTCGTGGCATCGGCCTGGGCCGTCTGGGACTTCCGTCATCCTCACGCGCATGCGTGAGCGGTGATCGGTCGGGAGCCCGCCGCGCGAGCGGCGAGCTCCTCGAATTTTGATCTTCTCGGGCATGGGGTAAGGCGGCGGTGTTGCGGCTTCACGCAATTGCTGCAACCGGAAACCTTTTCGTGCATTCTTGGGAATGGTCTCGATGCTCCACCCCGATATCCCCGCCAAATGCTGCTCCTATTGCGGCGGCCGCGACCATGATTTCGAAGAATGCCCGAAGCGCAAGGCCGACGCCGAGAAGGAAGAGGCGGCGCGGGTGGCCAGCTCCAAGCCTCCGCTCGCCAGCGGGCGCTATGGCAGCCCCCCGCCCCAACGTAAGTGACCGGCGCCCGTTGCCTGTTGGGGTGGATTTCCCGGCGCCGGCCCGGCGAATCGAAGTTCGCCGCACCATCAAAGTGAGCTGTCTGGGCGGGCTCCGCGACCGCAAATTCTGCCAGTGCACAGGCTTATTTTAGCGTTGCTGCATCTTTTTTAAGTGACGTTCAGGGCCGCTGGCCAGATCGGCGGGCGGTCTTTAGTGAAGGGTTATCGGTCGCCATCGACGATCGCCGAACCTTGTTAGCAAGCCGGCTCTCAAATTTTAATGCGGCTGCTATCCCTTCGTCTCACAATGGCACATGTCGAATTACAGGTTCGAGGTCATCCGAAACGGGCAGTGCCTGGGTGATGCCTGGGTCGATCTCGGCAGTTTGAGCGAGATGCGACGAGAAGCGCTCAAGGCTCTGCACGACATCGCCGTCGACGAAATGGCTTCAAGCGACTTGGATGAAACGGTGACCGTGGCCGTCCATGATGAAGTCGGCAGGCCTGTCTATTCTGCTACGCTTAGCGTCTCCCAGACGCTGCCAGCGATCCACCACGTCGGTCGCTAGCCAGCGCCGGGTTGCTTATTTTAGTTGGGACTAACAAAAGTTATCGCCAAGCCTCGCACAGCCCGGTCATTGTTCGAGCTCTCCGCTGCCCTGAAGCGGAGGATGGGAGGAGCCAGCCTTTAGCTGGCGGGCAAAAGGCAGGCCACTTGGCCCGTTGCGCGGACCGCAGGCTGCTGCGACGGGCCAAGGTGGTCTGACCCAATAAAGGCGGCCCATGTCGCCTGCTTGTTGGCCTTTCCGACCTACGCATAGCCCTGACTTTTTCTGGGACGATCGAGGACCGGGCGTTGAACCGGTCTATGATCGCGACGGAGGTGCGCGGGTGGCGGATATCATCTCAATCAGGATAGGTGCGCGGCCTGCCGGTCGGCTTTCGGCGGCACGCTTGCGGCTTTGCGCTTTCATGGCGATCGCGGGCTTCATGATCGCCGGCCCGGCCGCGGAGCAGGTCTTCGGGGTACAATCGCCGTGGCTGCGTTCCTGGACCATGTTCAGCGCGATCGGGCTGGACGTCATCGACGCTTCCTTCGAAATCCGCGGGCCCGACGGCGCGCTTGTCCCGCTCGACCGTTTCGGGATGCTCGGCGCGCCCCGCAACGGCGGGCTGAAGTGGATCCAGAACCGAGAGGACCTGGCTTCCGTCATCAAGCGGCTCTGCACGGTCGCAGGGCAGGGCGCCGACATCCGTGTCCGCGCCCGGCTGGGCACGCGCGGCGGCTGGCAGACGATCCATACCGATGCCGAAAATGCCTGCGCCGACTGACGCCATCGCCGACTGGCGTCCGACGCCGGCCATGGCGGCGCGCTTCGCCGCCTGGGCGGCCGGCACGAAAGGCTCGTCGCGTTCGTCCGCGCTGATCCGCATCGGCCTGGCGATGCTGTTCTGGTCGCGCTGGGCGGGCGAGCTGCTGCTCTATAGGGACCAGTCGCCGGCCGGCCTGTTTCTCGCCGCCAACTTCTTCCTCGCCACGATCCTGCTCTTCGTCGGCTATCACAGCCGTCTCGCCGCCGTCTGGACCGGCTCGGTCGGGCTGGCGATGTATTACTACTTCGGCTTTGATCTCGGCCGCGAGCCCTGGACCCACCACCATGCCTATCTGCTTGCCGTCGCGGCGCTCCTGATCGCGCTCACCCCTTGCGACCGCTCCTATTCGCTGGACCGCTATTTGGCGGTGACGCGGGCCGAGCGCTTGGGCGTTCCGCCGCCGGCGGAGCGCGGCAATCTGTGGGGGCTGCGGCTGATCGTGGTGCAGCTCTCGGTGCTCTATTTCTTCGCCGCCTTCGACAAGTCGAACCACGCTTTTCTGAGCGGCGCGCGGCTCGAGCAGATATTCCTCTGGTTTTACGCCGGTTCGGACTATCCGTCCGGCCTTGCCTGGCTTGCCACCATCGTGTCCGTCGCCGTGGTCGTGCTCGAATATGGCCTTGCCTTCGGCCTGCCGTTTCGCGCCACGAGGCGCTATCTGGTCCTGCCGGGCCTGGCCTTCCACGCCATCATCTATGTGACGCTGCCGGTCTACACGTTCAGCGCCACCATGGCGTTGCTCTATCT
>NZ_RZSA01000441.1:0-5163 GCF_003998075.1 Mesorhizobium sp. M2A.F.Ca.ET.037.01.1.1
CAGCTTTGAGATCGCCCGCGCCCCAGGAGCCGTCGCCGACCCGCCGCAAGGAGCCCACCATCGAGCGAACCTGGTTGTGCAGGAAGGAGCGCGCCGAGCTGCGCACCTCGATGAAATCGCCATCGCGGCTGACCTCGAGGCGGTCAAGCGTGCGGACCGGGCTTTCGGCCTGGCACTGGGTGGAGCGGAAGGTGGTGAAGTCGTGCTTGCCGAGCAGCACTTTCGCCGCCTCGTGCATGGCCTCGGCGTCGAGCCGTTTCGGCACCCACCAGACCTTGCCCTTTTCCAGGGCCGGCGGCGCGCGACGGTTGAGGATGCGATAGAGATAGTGGCGGCCGGTGGCGGAAAAGCGCGCGTCGAAATCATCGGCGACAACCGCCGCCTTGAGGATGGCGACGCGCGCGCCGACCGCCTGCAGATGGGCATTCACCGCATCGCGCACCTTGTCGCCCGGCCACGCTTTGGCAAGATCGACATGCGCCACTTGGGCGGTGGCGTGCACGCCGGCATCGGTGCGGCCGGCGGCCCGTATTCTTACGTCTTCGCCGCAGAACTTTTCGATCGCCTGCTCGATCGCCTGCTGCACCGAGGGCTGGTCGGCCTGATGCTGCCAGCCCGCGAACTGGCTGCCGTCATATTCGATATCGAGCCGAAAACGCGGCATGCCAGCTTGTGCTGCCTTAGCCTAGGCGGCCAAGGCGGTGAAAGCGGAAGCGTAGACCAGCCTGCCGGTCTCGGGCGCATCGCCCCAGGCCAGCGCCTGCAGCGCCTCGCCCTGATACTCGCTGTCGAAATTTGCGGCGCGGCCATGGGTGTAGCCGAAGCGGCCGTAATAGACTGGATCGCCCAGGACAACGGCCAGCGTCTCGCCGGCTTCCTTGAGGCGGATATGCGCCTCGCGGATCAGCGCACCGCCGATGCCGGTGCCGTGGAAGGAGGGTTCGACCGCCAGCGGCGCCAGGGCGACGGCCGCGAAACGCTTGCCGCCACTCTGCACGTAAAGCCTGGAAAACAGGATGTGGCCGACGACCTGGCCGTCTTCCTCGGCAACCAGCTCGACGACGGCGTCGCCGCCGGTGACCAGGGCATCGACCAGCCCGGCTTCCGCCTGCTGGCCAAAGGCATGTTCTTCGACGAGGCGGATCGCCTCGCGATCCCGCGGCGTCGCCGCGCGTATCGACATCATGCTCATGTCAGTTTCGTTCCTTTTGCGATCTTGGCGCCGCGCAAGAACTCCTGCGCGGCGGCAGGCTTTCCGCCCGCCCGTTGAACTTCGACCAGCCTGACCGCGCCCGATCCGCAGGCGACCGTCAGCCGGTCATCGAGAATTCCTCCCGACTCGCCGACGCCCTCCGAGAGCGCCGAGCGAAGCAGTTTCAGCCGCTCCATGCGGCCGCCAATTTCGACCTCGCACCACGCGCCCGGAAAGGGCGAGAGGCCGCGAATGTGATTGTGGACTTCGCCAGAAGGCCGCGTCCAGTCTACGCGTGTCTCCGATTTATCGATCTTTCGGGCGTAGGTCACCCCTTCCGCCGCCTGCGGGGTAAATGTCAGACAATTTATCCCCAACTGCGCGAGCGCCTCGACCATCAGCGAGGCGCCCTGAACCATCAGGCGGTCATGCAATTCGCCGGCCGTCATATCGGGTGCGATGGCGACTTTTTCAACCAAAGCCACCGGCCCGGTATCCAGACCCTCTTCCATCTTCATGACCATCATGCCGGTCAAGGCATCGCCCGCCATGACGGCGCGCTGGATGGGAGCAGCACCACGCCAGCGTGGCAAAAGCGAGGCATGGCCGTTGAGGCAGCCGAGCCACGGCGCGTCCAGAATGGCTTTCGGCAGCAGCAATCCATAGGCGACGACCACGGCGACATCGGCCTGCAGGGCCGCGAATGACACCTGCTCGGCTTCGCCCTTCAGCGATGTCGGCGTCCGCACTTCAAGCCCCAGCCGCTCGGCCTCGCGCTGCACCGGCGACGGCGTCAGTTCCAGCCCGCGCCGGCCGGCGGCACGCGGCGGCTGCGTGTAGACGGCCGCGATCTCGTGACCGGCTTCGGCGATGGCGCGCAAGGTCGGCACGGAAAAGTCCGGCGTGCCCATGAAGATGACGCGATGCGGCATGAGGTCCTGCGATCCTGTCTTACGGGAGGCTCAAGTGCTCGCGCGGCCGAAACGGCCCTCAGCCCACCATCTTGCCCGGCGCCTTGTCCTTGGCGAGCTTCTTGAACTTGCGCACCACCATGTCGCGCTTCAACTTCGAGATGTGGTCGATGAACAGCACGCCGTTGAGATGGTCGATCTCGTGCTGCAGGCAGGTGGCCATCAGGCCTTCCGCCTGTATCTCCTGCAGCTTGCCCTCGCGGTCGAGATATTTCACCCGCACGGAAGCCGGGCGCTCGACCTCGGCATAATAATCGGGAATCGACAGGCAGCCTTCCTCATAGACGGAACGCTGGTCGGAACTCTCGAGCACTTCGGGATTGATGAAGACATGCGGCTGAGGCTCCTCGCCTTCCTTGGCGAGGTCGATGACCAGGAGCCGACGCGGCTCGCCGATCTGGATCGCCGCAAGGCCGATGCCCGGCGCGTCATACATGGTCTCCAGCATGTCGTCGGCGAGCTTGCGCAAATCGGCATCGACGCGCTCGACCGGCTTGGAAACCTGGCGCAGGACGGGATCGGGAAGGATGATGAGCGGCTTGATCGACATGGCGTCTCACCTAAGACTTCGCTGGAGAAGCGTCAACGGGGGCAGCTTTTCCCTGTTCACGTTTTGATCTGTTCCGGCGATGCGAATCGGTTATGCTGCGCACATGAACGACATGACCTCCATCCTTTCGCAGCCGGTCGCGCGGCTCGGCGCCACCACGGTCACGCTCGGACAGGCGCTTGGTATCGTCGCTGTCCTATTCGTCGTGCTGTTCGCCGCGCTCGTCATCGCCCTGTGGCGCTCCGCCAAGGCGCGCGCGGTCGCCGCGGCGGAAGCGGCCGACCATGCCCGTGACACCGAGGCGCGGATGGCCGACATCATGCAGGCGCAGGCCGAGATGCAGGGGCGCATGGGCGCGATCGCCGACGTCTTCGGCGCCAGGCAGGCGGAGCTTACGCAATCGCTCGGGCAGCGGCTCGACGCCATGACCGGCCGCATCGGCCAGACCATGGCCGAGCAGACCAAGTCGACGCATGAAAGCCTGGCCAAGCTGCAGGAGCGGCTGGCGGTGATTGACACCGCGCAGGGCAATATCCAGTCGCTTGCCGGGCAGGTCGTGCAGCTGCAGGCGATCCTCTCCAACAAGCAGACGCGCGGAGCCTTCGGCCAATCGCGGATGGAAGCGATCGTCGCCGACGGGCTGCCGCACGGCGCCTATGAGTTCCAGGCCAGCCTCAGCAATGGCAGCCGGCCAGACTGCCTGGTGCGAATGCCCAACGGCGCGCCGATGCTGGCCATCGACGCCAAGTTCCCGCTGGAAGCGTGGAACGCCATCCGCGCCGCCGAGGGCGCCGACATGCAGAAGGTGGCGGCGCAGGCCTTTCGGCGCGACATCGAGGTGCATATCCGCGATATCGCGGAAAAATACCTGATCCAGGGCGAGACGCAGGACACCGCCTTCATGTTCGTGCCTTCGGAATCGGTGTTCGCGGAAATCCACGAGAATTTCGAGGCGGTGGTGCAGAAGGCGCACCGCGCCCGCGTCGTCATCGTCTCGCCGTCGCTATTGATGCTGTCGATCCAGGTTATCCAAGCGATCCTCAAGGACGCCCGCATGCGCGAGCAGGCGCATCTGATCCAGGGCGAGGTCATCCGGCTGATGGAGGATGTGGCCAGGGTCGACGAGCGGGTGCGCCGGCTGCAGACGCATTTCGGCCAAGCGGCCAAGGACATCGACGACATTCTGGTCTCGACGTCGAAGGTCACCAAGCGCGGCCAGAAGATCGAGGCGCTGGAATTCGCCGAGGGCGAGACCGAGGCGCCGCGCCCGGCGAAGGCCGAAGGCGGCGCGCGTGTGGCGGACTCCAAGACGGGCCAGTTGAGGCTCAGGGTCGTCGAGGACGGCGAATAGCCTACTGCTCTTCGAGAGTCGTCATGCCCTCGAATTCCGGCAGCCAATGCAACGCCGAGCGGTGCCATTTCTGTTGTCTGGGAACCAGGTCCTGACGCTGCCTGGCGGTCCCGACCCTGATGCCATAGACCTTCGGACCGTCGCCGACAGACGTTGCATAAAGATGCGAGCCGCAGTCGGCGCAAAAGGCCTGGGCGCGCCTGGCGCCGCTTGCCACGACCTTGATGTAGATCTTCGGCGCGCCCTTGATGATCTTGTAGTCGCTTTCCGGTGCCGGAACGGTGACGCGGAATGCCGTGCCGGTCAGTTGCTGGCAGTCGGTGCAGTGGCAGATCGAGGTCTTTTCCGGGTCGACCTCCGCCTCATAGGTGATCGCGCCGCAATGGCATCCGCCGTCGATCTTCATAGACTATGCTCCTCACAAACTTCGCTGCGTTCAACCTAACTATCGTCCGAAGCCTCGGCCATGGCCTTGCGCCGCCGCTCCCATGTGCCAGTCGCCTGCGGCTTGACGAAGAGCCTGGAGATTTGCGGCATTTCCTTCTTGAGCCTTGCCTCCAGGCGCTCGACGCAGGCTTCAATCTCCGGCGCGGTGAGGTGATCCTCGAATTCGATGCTCAAGCCCGCGACGATCTCCTCCGGGCCGACATGGACGCTTAATATGCCGTTCGCCTGCTGGACGGCCGGATCCTGCTGGACGATCGCCAGAACCTTCTTCTGGACCTCGGGCGACGCAGGTTCGCCGAGCAGCAGGCCCTTGCTCTCACGCGCCAGAAAAATCGCTGTGGCGCCAAGGATGAGGGCGATGCCAAGAGAACCGACGCCGTCGAGCTCCGGCCTTTCCAGGAGTTGCGCTGACAGGATGCCGGCGAAGGCGACGACGAGGCCAAGCAGCGCGGCGCTGTCCTCGAACAACACGGTGTAGACGCTCGGATCCTTGCTCGACTGCACGGCCTCGAACCAGCCCTGTCGGCCCTTCTGCCGGCGGAACTCCCTCAGCGCCACCAGCCACGAGCTGCCCTCGAACAAGAACGAAAGGCCGAGCACGATATAGTTGACCTTGGCGTTGACGACCGGTTCGGGCGCCATGATGTGGATG
>NZ_RZSA01000442.1:0-5159 GCF_003998075.1 Mesorhizobium sp. M2A.F.Ca.ET.037.01.1.1
GGGCGGAGCAAGGAGCGAAGCGACGCGCGCAGACCCGAGGATCCATGCCGTGACTTGGGAGCGCCGCAGCGGTCCAGAAATTCTGCACCGTTGCACGCTTCGGTCTAAGTAACGGCATGGATTCTAGGGTCTGCGCGCGTCGCTTCGCTCCTTGCTCCGCCCTAGAATGACGAGGTTCAGGAGCCTTCAGCTCATCGCCAGCGTTTGCGCTGACTACCCCAACGTTGATGGCCTTGCTCGACAAGTCTGCAATCTTTCAAAATCACTGTGTTGAGGAATTAGTGCCGCTTGAAATACTGCACTTCGCGTTCGTGCTTTTCGGCGGCTTCGCGCGACTTGAAGGTGCCGAGATTGCGGCGCTTGCCGGTCCTGGGATCGATCTTGCGCGAATAGAGCCGGTATTCGCCGGTTTTCAGTTTGCGGATCATGGAAACCTCCTGTGCGGGCCATGACTCCAACCCGCCGTGCCTGCCTCGGTTCCGATCACCATGATGCCCGCGCGCGGCCGGCGGCAAAAAACCCTTCTGTCGGTGAACCATTTCACGGACGCAAACGACCCAATGTCGGAATCGACATCGCAACGACACGATTAAGTCGAATTGTTTGTATTCAAATGACTTTCGCGACGTTATGCGGATGTTGCGAGCGTGCCGGATCTGAGGAGGGTGAGATGGTGACGGCGAAGCTTCACGGTGTTGAACTCGTCAGGGGACAGAAGTGGACGGTGCGCGTCACCGCCTACGGCACCACACTCATCTTCCCCTTCGAAGCCGAGCAATATGCGCGTTCCTACGCCGATGGCCAGGCTTTCCGCCTCGGCGTCGAGGTTGTCGAGTTGAAGGACTGCGCCTGAGAGGCCAATCCGGTATTCGTCCGTTGGCCTGAAGGCCCATACGGCCCTATACAATGGGCTCATGTCGGCTCTCGACTCGGCAAAGCAATGGGCGCGCGCCATCAAGCGCGACGTGGTGGCGCTCTGGATTGCGGCCCGTGATTGGCGGGTGCCCTGGTACGCAAAAGCCATCGCGGGCGCCGTCGCGGCCTGTGCGCTGAGCCCGATCGATCTCATCCCGGATTTCATCCCGATCATCGGCTATCTGGACGACCTGCTGGTCGTGCCTCTCGGCATCATGCTCGCGGTCAGGTTGGTGCCGCCCGATCTGATGCGTGAATTCCGCGAAGAAGCCGCGCGGCGCGAGAAGCCGGTCAGCAAGGCGGGGCTCGCTTTCATGATCGCGGTCTGGGTTCTGGCGGCGCTGGCGCTCACCTGGCTGTTCTGGCCGAAGCCGGCCTAAAGCGGCGTCGCGATCTTTCAGATTCGCCGATAGCGGTGCACATTCGGCTTGATTAGCGACCCCTTGTATTCGATGCAAATCAGGATCATGCTCAAGGGTGCGCGAAATTACGTGCGCTGCGGGGGGGTCAAAAGGGGTAAGGCGCTATGGAGTTTGCAGTCTGCTACGATCACAGCGGGTTCGATCTGGCGCGGTCGCTCTTCTTCGATCTCACTGCTTTCCTTGCGCTGATGACGCCATGGGCGATCGCGCGGCTGATCGAGATCGCGCGCGAGGATGGCGCGGCCGGATTGCAGCTCGCGTGACGGGCTGAAAGCCCGTTCCTGGGATTGTCCTAGCCCTCGCGGCCGACCTTTCGGATCGACAGGTCGCCGAACAGGACCGAACAGTCGATCTCCTCCTGGAAATGCGCCTGCGGATCGAGCACCAGCCAGGAAGCGTGGGTGCGAAGCTCCTTCAGCCTGGCATTCTTTTCCGCACGCGCCAAGCGCTCCGCCTCGTCTGTTGAGGCCTGAAACGGCTTTTCGGCCTTGTGATGGTGAGGACTCCTCGACATCGCGGCCTAGAACGCGCCCGACCTGCTTTTCGTTCCGCCGCATTGAAATGGCCCACGGCCATTAATTCTTCGGCGCCGCGTTTCGACGACGCACCAGCCTTGAAGCGTTCAGGGAGCGGGGTAGCCCGGCTTGCCTTGGCGGTAAAAGAGTACGGCTCTCTTACAGGCAAGCCGGGCTAAAGCGCCGACCATTGGGTTTCCTTGGGGGGTAGCCGGCGCACGGACACAGTGTCCGTTTCCACCTGCGCCCGCAATTGTCGCTGAGGTCCTATGCGCCGGCGCAATGGTCCGAGCGGCCAGGACCGAAACGTTCCTGCCTGGAATCACCCGGATCCCGGACGCACGAACGCTCAAGCCCGTGTGAGCCGGCTGCCTTTTTGGAGCGTGCTCTTGACGAAATGCTCGGCGTACCGCGCCCATTCGGCTTCCGTGACGTCGTTCTCACGAACAGACTGCCTGAAAGCTTCCCGCAATGCGTCGAGATCAAAGATCGACAGCCGGTGATTTCTCTTATGGTTTTTTGTGCCTACGTCCATACTGCGTTGCCACGAACAGCAAGGTAACGTCTATCGTATAGGCGGCGCGTGTCCGGCCGATCAAGGCCTTGGCCCTGACTTCTTTTGGGGGCAAATGCCGTCGCGACTTCCCGCGTCTTATGCAAGGACAGGGCTGCCCGGCCCTGGGCTGGGGCATCCGACAGACGTCGTTATATATTCATATCCGCAACGCCCGATGACAGGACCGCGCCAGACCGGACGGCGGCGGCGCGGCGCTATGTTCTGCGGGGCATACGTCTTTTGGTCTGGACCTGGGGCCGGATTGGTGGTTGTGTCGGCGCTGAAAGAAGTTCAGGTGGCAGCCGGCCCGCGTCTTCCCCGTCAAACAGGAGCGACGCGGGCATTTGCCATTCGGGGTATGGGCGATCTTGCCGCTTGCGAATCACAGCTGCCCCGCCGGCAAACGGGCCGTCATTAACCTTCCTCATCGGCACGGACCAAGGTCGGTGTCGCAATTGCGTCACCTCGCCTATACTGTCGCGAACGGGTGGGTGAACGGTGCCGATGTTTGGGAGGTATCTGAAGCGGCTTGCACGAATCTGGAGCGGGCTCTCGCTTGCCTGGCAGTTCGTGATCGCGGGCGGCATCGGCCTTCTGGCGGTGATGCTCGTGGTCGGGCTGTGGGTGACATCTCAGATCCGTGACGGCGTCCTGCACAATTCCGCCGCCACCACCGCGCTCTATGTCGACAGCGTGATCGCGCCGCTGCTGCCCGACATGCGCAAGAGCCAGGAGCTGGACGACACCGTCAAACGGGCCCTGGACGAGACGCTCGGCCAGGGGGCGCTCGGGAAAAGACTGGTCTCGTTCAAGCTATGGCGGCGCGACGGCACGATTCTCTATTCGAAGGACGCCGACCTCATCGGCAGGCAGTTCAAGCCCAACGCCAATCTCGTCGCCGCTTTCGCCGGCAATGTCATGGTCAAATACAACTCCAACAGGCTCGAAGACGAGGAAGACGAGAAGGAACGGTCGATGGGGGTGCCGCTGCTCGAGATCTACAACCCGGTGCGCGAACCCTGGTCAGGCGAGGTCGTGGCCGTGTCTGAATTTTACGAATTGTCCGGCGATTTCGAGGAATCGCTGCACTCGGCCCTGTTGTGGAGCTGGCTGGTGGTGGCGGGCGCCACGGCGGCGGCGCTTGCCCTGCTCTCGGGCATCGTTTTCCGGGGCAGCCGCACCATCGTCACCCAGCAGGCGGCGCTCGAGGCCAAGGTCTCGGAATTGCAGGCGGCGCTGGCGCAGAACTCGACGCTGCGGCAGCGCGTTCAGCGCGCCTCGCGCCGCGCCGCCGCCATCAACGAGCGCTATCTGCGGCGCATAGGCGCCGACCTGCATGACGGGCCGGCGCAACTTGTGGCGCTCGCCGCGCTCAGGATGGACAGCCCGGCGCTGGTCGACCCGGCCACGTCGAGCACGCTGCGTGAAGCAGAGATCGCTGGTATCCACAAGACGCTCGGCGAAGCGATGCGCGAGATACGCGGCATCTGCAACGGGCTGGTGCTGCCGCAGATCGAGACCCAGGCCATCGCCGACATCCTGCGCCTGGCGGTGGCCGAGCATGAGCGCCGCACCAGCACCAATGTGTTGCTAACCCTGCCAGAGCGCTTGCCGGAACTGGGCACCTCGGAAAAGATCAGCATCTATCGCTTCGTGCAGGAAGGCCTGAACAACGCCTTCCGGCACGGCAAGGGCAAGGGCCAGCAGGTCAGGGCCACGACGAAAGGCGGCAAGCTTCTCGTCGAGGTCGTGGACACCGGCCCCGGCTTCGACCCGGCCCGAAGCGAGGGACTTGGGCTTGCGGGCCTGAGGGAACGTATCGAAAGCATAGGCGGTCAGTTCGAGACACTGACGGGCCCCGGAGGAACGAGACTGGTGATCACCTTGTCTGTCGAGGAGCAACCGTGAGCACACCCATCCGCATCGCAATAGTCGACGACCATCCCCTGTTTCGCGAGGGCGTTGCGCGCAGCCTCGGCGAGATAGGCGGCTTCGAACTCGTGGGTGAAGGCGCCAGCGCCGAGGACGCCGAAAGGCTGGTGCGCGCCAGCATGCCCGATATCCTTCTGCTCGACATCAGCATGCCGGGCGGCGGCCTCAGCGCGCTTGCCAGCATCCTTTCAGCAATGCCCGAGCAGAAGATCGTGATGCTGACGGTGTCGGAGACCAATGCCGACGTCGCCCAGGCGCTGAAGGCCGGCGCGCGCGGCTATGTGCTGAAAGGCGTCGGCTCCAAGGCGCTGGCCGAGATCCTTCGCGATGTCGCCAACGGCCAGAGCTATGTTTCGCCGAGCCTCTCGGCCAGACTGCTTTCCGACCTTCTGCAGCCCACCGGCAGCAAGCCGGACCCGCTCGCCCAGCTCACCGGCCGCGAAGCCGAGATCCTGAAGCTGGTCGCGGAGGGGCTGAGCAACAAGGAAGTGGCCGCCCGGCTGTCGCTGCAGGAAAAGACGGTCAAGCATCACATGACCAGGGTGCTCGCCAAGCTCAACGTCCGCAACCGCACCGAAGCGGCGCTGCTGATGCATGAGGCGAGGGAGAGGAACTGAGGGGCTGGACGGAGAGTTGGGGAATTGAGGAACTGAAGAATTGAAGAATTGAAGAATTGAAGAATTGAAGAAATAGAGAAGCTGGAGATCGAGGAAGCAAGGACCTGTGACCGATCCCTCTTCCTTCATCTCTTCATCTCTTCATCTGTTCATCTCTTCATTTCTTCAGTTCTTCAGTTTTTCAATCCCAATTCCCCAGTCC
>NZ_RZSA01000443.1:0-5140 GCF_003998075.1 Mesorhizobium sp. M2A.F.Ca.ET.037.01.1.1
GGCAGCGACAGGCCGAGCAGGCTGCCGTGGCGGACGAATTCGCGGCGGCTGAGGCGGCCGTCGACAAGGCCGTCGATCAGATGGTTTTCGAGGGGCGTGCGGCCACGCCGCAGCAGATCGAGAATGCGATAGTTCTTGCTCATGGGTCTATGCCCTTTCCCCAGTTGTTGTGGTTGGCGAGTGCATTCCAACTGATGAGTTCCGTGGAGTTCTCCTGTCCCGGCACTCATCAGTATCGGTCGATATACAGTAGCATGCGGTTCCGACCGATCCATCCGCTGGTTGGGACGGAAAAGTCAGATTTTCTTGATGAATTGTCTGTCGGCCAGGCGACTTGTGGCCGCCTTTTTCCGGATAAGTCCTGCTAGCTTTTCGACATCCTCCTAATTCAGCGGCAGTCTGCGATAGGCCTCGGGCTTTTCCGGGTCGTGATATTTGTTGCAGGGGCCGTTCTCGACGAAATCGCGATGGCAGGCGGCGAGCCTTTCTTGCGACAGCGTGACCCCGAGGCCATGGCCTTCCGGCACCGGCACGGTGTTGTTCTTGGGCGCGAACGGGCCTTCTTCGATGATGTCCATCGGCTGCATGCGAAACAGCGACTGGTTGGGTTCCCTGATCCAGCCGAGCGCGGCGCACAGATGCAGGTAGCAGGCGCTGCCGATGCCAGTGTCGCCGCTGTAGCACCAGTAGTCGATGCCGGCATGCTCGCAGGCGCCAACGAAGCGCAGCATGCGGTTGATGCCGCCATGCGCCGTCGGGTTGCCGACGAAGGCATCCGGCACCTTCAGCTCCATCGCCCGCGCGACGTCGATGTTATGGGTCGAGAACGGGATCGAGGTGTGACGACGCAGCTCGCGCATCTCCTTGATGGTCGCGACCGGGTCCTCCCAGTTGCGTACGCCGAGCTCCTCCAGCGGCCGCGCCAACTGCCTGGCGGTCGCCAGCGAATAGGCCTGGTTGGAATCGATGCGGATCATCGCGCCGCCGCCAAGCTTCCTGCGGATCAGCTCGACCATCTTCATCGAAATTTTCGGATCATGCGTCGAGAACTTGCCCTCGAAGAAGGTCGTGCCGTGGCGCTCATAAAGTTCGACGCAATAGTCGGCGACTTCCTCCGGCGTCTTCTCGCCCTTGACACTGGCGCCATCACCGCGCAGCGAGAAATAGTCGGTGAAGGGGATGTCCTTGCGCACCGCGCCGCCGAGCAATTGGTAAAGCGGCTGCTTCCACGCCTTGCCGCGCAGGTCCCACAGCGCCATCTCGATGGCGCCGAAAGCCATGATGCGGGTGCGGTCGTTGGTCGACTGCACGCCGCTCCAGAATGGCAGGCAGACTTCCTCCGCGCCGGCGATGTCGAAGGCGTCACGGCCAACAAGCCTCGGCGCCAGCACGTCGTTGACAATGGCCGCCGCGCCCGGCGCCGGCGCCTCGCCGATGCCGACAAGCCCGTCCTCGGTCTCGACCTCGACGATGGTCGGCGAAAAGCCGTCGAGCTCGCCGAAGACCCAGACATAAGGGGCCTCCAGCCGGTAATTGATCGGGGTTGCCTTGACGCGCCTGATCTTCATGTCAGCCGATCTCGAAGAAGGGTTCGCCGAGCAGGCCCGGATCCACGTCGATGCCGAGGCCGGGGCCGTCGGGAATGCCCATATGGCTGCCGGTCACCGGTGGCGCGTTCCTTGCCGTGCGCACCGTGACCCATTCGTGGAAGGCGATGGCATGCAGCCGGCGCTCTGCCGGTGTCGACAGCGACAGATGCGCCACGGCGGCGGTGTCGATCTCGGCGCCGCCTGTGTCTTCCACGGTGATCATGAAGCCGAGGTCCACGGCGACGTCGCGGATCAGCCGTGTCTGTGTCACGCCGCCGAGCCGCGAGATCTTCAGCGTCAGCCCGTCGGCGGCACCTCGGCGGTGGATTTCCAGCATCTCGCCGAGGGACGTGACGGATTCGTCCAGCACCATTGGCTTGTCGAGCATGCGGCGCACCGACATGTTCTCATCCAGAGTGGTGCAGGGCTGCTCGAACGTGTAGTCGATGCCTCGCGTGGCGTCGGCGAACTGGCGCGCCTGGTAGGGCGTCCAGCCGGCATTGGCGTCGCAGAAGATCACCGTGCCCTTGGGCACCGCCGAGGCGACAGTCGTCACCCGCTCGATGTCGTCATGCACATTGCCGCCGACCTTGACCTGCAGACGGCGGCAGCCCTCGGAAAGGATCCGCTTGGCCAAAGCCGCCATCTGATCGAGCGTGCCGTGGGTGACGACCCGATAGGTCTCCGCCATATCGCTTTCGCGGCCGCCGAGCATGGTCACCAGCGGCATGTCGGCCGCGCGAGCGGCGAGATCCCAGCACGCCATGTCGAGCGCCGACTTGATGTAAGGGTGGCCCTTGAACACCGTGTCCATCAGCCGGCCGATGCCGGCAAATCCGCGCGGATCCTGGCCGATGAGATGCGGCGCGATTTCCGGCACGCCCGCGCGCGCTCCCGCCGGGAAGGCGGCCGAATAGAAATTGCCGAGCGGCGCCATCTCGCCCCAGCCGGTCACACCGCTGTCGGAGGTGATGGCGACGATCACCGCATCGAAACAGTCGGCGACGCGTCCCTTGGACATGCGGTAAGGCCCGTCCACGAAGGGCTGGACGACATGGTAGGCCTTGATGCTCTCGATCTTCACTTTGCTGTCCGTCTGTCAGTTCTTCGATGTGCGCTTTTCGAGGCCGCGCGCGTATGAAAGCAGCTCTTCGAAATCGAGATCGATATGCTCGCGCGCATGGCGCTGGGCGGCGCGCATGTCGGCGCCTTTGAGCAGCGCCACATAGGTTTCGTGCACATCCTCGGCCGGCACCGGTTCGTTGCGCGCCCGCTGATGCAGGGCGAAGTACATCTGCAGCCGGCTCGTCAGCCGCTGCCAGGTCTCGAGCAGCACCGAATTGTCGGCCCACTCGTAGATCAGCCCGTGCAGCTGCAGCGCCGTCTCGATCTGGCGCGTGGTGTCCACCGCCCGCGTCGCCTGCTTCACCGCCTCGTGGCGGCGGTCCAGCTCATCCAGGAAGCGTGGGTCGCGCTGCGGCCAGGCAAGCTCGATGGCGAATTCATCGAGCACCTTGTTGAGCGAATAGGCATCGATGATGTCCTTGGCCGTGACGTCGATGACGAAGGTTCCGGCATAGGGGATGCTGGTCAGGATGCCTTCCTGCACCAGCTCGCGCATCGCCTCGCGCAGCGGCGCGCGGCTCACCCGCATCTGTTCCGAAATCCTGAGCTCGTTGAGCTTCTGCCCCGGTTCCAGCTGTCCGGTCAGGATGGCGCGCCTGAGCAGGGCGACGATCTCCGCCCTGCGCGTCGTATCCGCGATCGGACCGAAATCCAGCTTTGCCATAGGTCGACCCCCGGGAGGAATTTCTGCAAGACAAGCAGATTGTCGACAATCTAACAAGAGCTTTTTGACCGAGATCGGCGAGTTGTGGAAACTGTTTCAAAATCGCTCTGGCGAGTCTCAAGCGGCACGGCCGTAGAAGCCGATCCGCTCCTCATCGGTGAACATCACGCCGGGACGTTCGTAGTAGGAGAACACCGCGATCATTCGCTCGCGATTGCCCTCGACCGTGGTGACGCGATGCGCGGTGTTCTTGCCGCGGAAGACGTTGAGCGTGCCGGCCTTGATGCGCAGGATTTTTGCTTCAGGGTCGCGCCCCTCGAGCAGCTTGGCGACCCCGTCATAATTCGGGTCGCAGTCCGAGCGCAGGTCGGTGCGGTACTCGAAGTCGCCGCCGCGCTCGGGCGCCTGCAGCAACAGCGTCGTGGTGAATTCCGAGCGGTCGAAATGCCAGTTGAGCGCTTCGCCCGCCCGGTAGCCCATGACGTTGGCCCGGGCCAGCGGATCCTGCATGACATGCAGTTTCGGCTTGTCCATCGTCGCCGCCAGGAACCGCACCAGCGGCTCGTATTCATAGATCGAAAGCACAGTGCTGCTGGCGATCTGGTCGGCGCAGACCGTATGGCTGATCGTCTCGACCTTGCGCAGCGCCGGATGGTCGGGCGCCAATTCCGGGATCGACGGCTTGAAATAGATGTTGTGCATGCGCCTGTGGACATGCGAGCGCGTGTCCATCACCGGCCGGATCTCGGCGACGGCCTTCTCGGCGATGCCGGGGCGCAGGAGCCCTTCCAGGTTGAACATGCCGTTGGCCGCAAGCGCGGCCTTGGACTCGTCGACCAGCCGTTGCCATTCAGGGCTGCCCTCGCGGTGCAGCGGATAGCGGTCCAGGTCGAGAATGGTTTCGATCATAGCGTCCTCCAAAATCTGAGGTCACTACACCGCAAGGAAATCTTTGCGGCAACGGGGAAAATTGTTAGGCTCTCCCAAGAAAATCTTTCGAGGATGGTGCGTGGAAAAGCTTCCGCCTTTGAATGCAATGCGGGCCTTCGAGGTCGCGGCCCGCGCCGGCTCCTTCACGCTTGCCGCCGGCGAGCTTGGCGTCTCCTCGGCCGCAGTCAGCCAGCAGATCCGCAACCTGGAAGACTGGTTCGGCAAGCAGCTCTTCGTGCGCAACGGCAACCGCATCGCGCTGACCGATGCCGGCCACGCCATCTATCCGCAGACGGCGCATGCGCTGGGCGAGATCGCGGCGGTCGGCCGGCGCATGCTGGAAGGCGGCTTGCGCACGCGTCTCGTGGTGAGCGTGCCCTTCTCGCTTGCCGAGCTTTGGCTGGCGCCGCGACTGGCGGTGCTGCTCGACGGCTTTCCGCAAATGGCTATCGATGTCCGCGTCGAGGACGATCCCGTCGATGTGGTGCGCCAGAACATCGACCTGCGTATCTCATATGGCGATTACCACTATCCGGCGCTGAAAATGGTCAGGCTCGTCCATGACGAGGTGCTGCCGGTCGCAGCCCCCGACTTCTGGCAGCGCTACGGGAACGGGTCGCCCACCCTCGCCGATGTGCATGAGAGCCATTTCATCCACACCAACTGGGGGCCGAACTACGCCTCGCATCCGAGCTGGGCGGATTGGTTCGCCGCCGCGGGCGGCAACCGCGCGCCCGACCCGTCGCATGGCCGCCGCGTCGGCCTGTCCAGCCTGGCGATCGGCGCCGCGCGGCTGGGGCTGGGGATAGCGCTCGGCCAACGGATCATGGCG
>NZ_RZSA01000444.1:0-5130 GCF_003998075.1 Mesorhizobium sp. M2A.F.Ca.ET.037.01.1.1
CGCCGAAATATCCGCGCTTCTCGGCGCTCGGCGAAAACCCCGATCCCGATTGGGTGATCAAGAATGCCGATGGCACCTACACCGTCCAGATCGACGGCGACGCCAAATCCGTCACCTTCGACAAGACCAAAGAGACGATCACGGCCAACGGCCTGACCGTGCCCATCGCGCTGACCGGTGGCAAGCCGGTGGTGACAGGTCCGGTGCCCGACTGGGTGACCGTCCATGACGACGAGATCGTCGCCAAGCTAGGCTTTGCCGGCGAGGTGCGTGTCACCGTCGACCGCGTCAAGGTGCGCAAGCGCTTCCTCGGTTGGGCGAATTTCGTCTTCGATACGCGCTCGCCCTTCTTCGGCAAACCCTATAGCGAAGTCATCTCGCTGATCGTCTCCGGGCCGGAACTCAAGCCCGGTACGTCGAACCTGGCTTTGGCCGCCGACAATTTCTGGAACAACGCCCAGTGGCAGCATGGCGATGTCTGGACGAAGCTCTTGCAGACCATCGTCATGGCGTTCCTTGGCACATTGCTCGGCGGCATCGTCGCCTTCCCGCTTGCCTTCTTTGCCGCCCGCAACATCACGCCGAGCGGCGTTCTGAGCCAGGTGCTGAAACGCTTCTTCGATTTCATGCGCTCGGTCGACATGCTGATCTGGGCGCTGTTCTTCACCCGCGCCTTCGGCCCCGGCCCGCTGGCCGGCAGCGCCGCGATCTTCTTCACCGAGATCGGGACGTTGGGCAAAACCTATTCCGAGGCGCTGGAGAACATTGACGACAAGCCGCGCGAAGGCGTGCTCTCGACCGGCGCCAACGAGATTTTGGTGCAACGCTACGGCGTGCTGCCGGAGGTGGTGCCGGTCTTCATCAGCCAGACGCTCTACCAGTGGGAATCGAACACCCGCGGCGCCACCATCATCGGCGCCGTCGGCGCCGGCGGCATCGGCCTGAAATTGTGGGAAGCGATGCGCACCAATTCGAACTGGGCCAACGTCTTCTACATGGTGCTTTTGATACTGCTCGTCGTCTTCATCTTCGACAACATCTCAAACGTCTTGCGCCGCCGGCTGAGCCGCACGCTGCATGATTATAATCGGCTGCAGGCCGAGCAGGGGTAGTTTCGCGCCTTCGTCATCCACGGGCGGAGCAAGGAGCGGAGCGACGCGCGCAGACCCGAGGATCCATGCCGTTACCTAAGCCGTAGAGTGCAGCGGTGCAGAAGTCTGCATCGTTGCGGAGCGTCGACGTCACGGAATCCTCGGGTCTCCGCGTCCGCTTCGCTCCCGCTCCGCCCGTGGATAACGAAGAGAGAGTCGCTTACGCCGCCCCCTTCCAGCCGTCCCTGATATGCCTATACCCCTCGCGATAAACCGCCTCCGGGCTCTCCGCGAAATCCCGCCACACCTTTGTCGCCGCAGCCAGATCCTTCAGCGAGCGGCCGAAGGACTCGATCGTCAGCCAGTCGTCATAACCGCTTTTGCGGATGGCGGAGAAAGTCTCCTTCCATGGAATGTTGCCGCGCCCCGGCACCCCGCGGTCGTTCTCCGAAATGTGGACATGGACGATATTGCGGCGATGCTTCGTGTAGGCGCCGATCGGATCGGCCTCCTCGATATTGGCATGGAACGTGTCGTACATCGCCTTGATGTGCGGCCGGTCGATCGCATCGATATGCTCGCACAGATCGGCCATGGTGTTGACCAGATAGCATTCGAAGCGGTTGAGCGCCTCCAATCCGATGGTCACGCCCTTCTTGCCGGCATGGTCACCGATGGCGCGCTGCGAGGCGATCGAGCGCTTCTTCTCGGCAGAAGTCGGCCCGCTGCCGGAAAAGGCGCCGAGCGTCGAATGCAGCGGCCCGCTCAGCGTGTTGGAGCCAAGCGCCGCGCTGCAGTCGATCGCCCATTTCATGTAATCGATACCGGCCTTGCGCGCGGCGGCATCCGGCGAGATCAGGTTCATCGCCGGATCGCCCATCGCCGAGACCGCGGTGCGCTCCAGGCCGATGCGGTCGAGCATCTCGCCCAACCTTTTGTAGTCGTCAGGCGCGCCGGCAAAGACCGGTATCTCGACGCCGTCGAAACCCGTCGCCTTGATGTCCTTCAACAGCGTCACATCCTTCTTCGAGACGCTGGTGGTCCACAAGAACATGCACATGCCGATTTTCATCGACACCCCTCCCCGCTTGCGGCCAGCCATTTGCGTTGGCGGGCCGCACTCCCCCTCATCCGGCCGCTTTCGCTGCCACCTTCTCCCCGGCGGGGAGAAAGAGGTTGTCGTCGGCGCCGGCGCCCTCCTCTCCCCTCGGGGAGAGGTCGGATTGCCCCGAATTGCGTTTGCAATTCGGCTGGCAATCCGGGTGAGGGGGACTCCCCCTCAGACGACGCAGCCGTCCCTAGAGCTTCGTCCACGCCCCATTTTTCTTCGACGACTTCACGCAGGCCTCGATGAAGGCCATGCCTTCGACGCCGTCCTCGATCGTCGGGAAAATCACATCCTTGCCCGGCTTGCCGCCCCTTCTGCGTGCCGCCCGGATTGCGCGGGCGGCCTCCTGGTAGATGTTGGCAAAACCTTCGAGATAGCCTTCCGGATGTCCGGATGGCACACGGGTCACACGCGCCGCGACCGGCATCGCGCCGGCGCCGGCCCGGGTGAGCAGCTGCTTCGGCTGGCCGAAAGGCGTGTACCAGAGATAGTTCGGGTCGGCCTGCACCCATTCCAGCCCGCCCTTCGAGCCATAGATGCGCAGCTTCAGCCCGTTCTCATGGCCGGGCGCCACCTGGCTTGCCCAGATCATGCCCTTGGCCGGATGCTTGTTGCCGACCGGCTTGAAGCGCAGCATGACGTTGACATTGTCGTCGAGCTGGCGGCCCGGCACGAAGGCGTCGAGGTCGGCCGACAGAGAATCCAGCTCCAGCCCCGAGACGAAACGGGCAAGGTTATAGGCATGCGTGCCAATGTCGCCCAGCGCGCCGCCGGCGCCCGCCTGCTTGGGATCGGAGCGCCACGAGGCCTGCTTCTGACCGGTGGCGGCGAGATCCTCGGTCAGCCAGTCCTGCGGATATTCCGACTGCACGATGCGGATGTCGCCGAGTTGGCCCTTGGCCACCATCTCGCGCGCCTGCCGGATCATTGGATAGGCGGTGTAATTGTGGGTGAGCACGAACACCTTGCCGGTCTTCTCGGCCAGCGCGGCAAGCTTCTTCGCCTCGGCGAGCGACGTCGCCAGCGGCTTGTCGCAGATGACATGGATGCCGGCCTCGAGGAAGGCCTTGGCCGCCGGCACGTGCACATTGTTGGGCGTGACGATCGCCACCGCCTCGATGCCGTCGGGACGCTTGGCTTCGGCCTTGGCCATCTCGGCATAGGAGCTGTAGCTGCGCTGCGGATCGAGCCCCAGTTCGGCGGCGGAAGCCTTCGCCCGTTCCGGGTTCGACGACAGCGCGCCGGCGACCAGCACGAAATCATTGTCCATGCGCGCCGCGATGCGGTGCACCGCGCCGATGAAGGCGCCTTGCCCGCCGCCAACCATGCCGTAGCGGATCGGGCCGCCTCCCGTTTCCGACTTCGATGCGCCGACCATTTTTCGTCCTCTCCTCTTGGCTGCTCACCCTCCCCCTGCGGAGGGCCGACGCACGGCGTCGGGGCGGGGTATAAGGGTCCGCCGCGGCTTTGAATTCAACCCCGCCCGGACCCGCTGTCGATCTTCCAGGGAAGTTCGCGGGTCAAATCCCCATCATCGCCCGCAGCAGCTTTTTGTCGGTCGTGCCGGCGGCGAAATCGTCGAAAGCCTTCTCGGTCACCCTAATGATATGGTGCTGGATGAAGGGCGCGCCTTCGGCTGCGCCGTCCTCGGGATGCTTCAGGCAGCATTCCCATTCCAGCACCGCCCAGGAATCGTAATTGTACTGGGTGAGCTTGGAGAAGATGCCGCTGAAATCGACCTGGCCGTCGCCCAGCGAGCGGAAGCGGCCTGCCCGGTTCACCCAGCCCTGATAGCCGGAATAGACGCCCTGCCGTCCGGTCGGATTGAACTCGGCGTCCTTGACGTGGAAGGCCTTGATCCGCTCGTGATAGATGTCGATGAATTCCAGATAGTCGAGCTGCTGCAGCAGGAAATGCGACGGATCGTAATTGATGTTGCAGCGCTTGTGGCCGCCGACCGCGTCGAGGAACATCTCGAAGGTCACGCCGTCGAACACGTCCTCGGAAGGGTGGATCTCGTAGCCGACATCGACGCCATTGTCCTCATAGACATCGAGGATCGGCTTCCAGCGTTTGCCGAGCTCGCCGAAGGCTTCCTCGATCAGCCCGGCCGGCCGCTGCGGGAAGGGATAGAGGTAAGGGAAGGCCAGCGAGCCGGTGAACGACACGGAAGCATTAAGCCCGAGATTGCGCGATGCCTGGGCGCCGAACTTCATTTGTTCGACGGCCCATTGCTGGCGCGCCTTGGGATTGTTGTGCACCGATGGCGGCGCGAAGCCGTCCATCTGCGCGTCATAGGCAGGATGCACCGCCACCAGTTGCCCTTGCAGGTGCGTCGACAGTTCCGTGATCTCGACGCCCGCGTCGGCGCAGATGCCTTTCACCTCGTCGCAATAGGCTTTCGACGAGGCCGCCTTCGCGAGGTCGAACAGGCGTCCGTCCCAGGTCGGGATCTGCACACCCTTGTAGCCGAGCCCGGCCGCCCATTTGGTGATCGAAGCCAGCGAATTGAACGGTGCGGCATCGCCCGCGAACTGCGCCAGAAACAGGCCGGGACCCTTCATCGTCGTCGGCATCGGCATCCTCCCTCTCTTGTTTTCGTGACCAAGCATAGCGCCAATTGGAGCGAGGGCCAGCCTGTTTGGTCAGTCCTGACGGCATCTGAACGCCATGTCATTCTGGTATTACCAAATCCCGTAGTTCGGTCAAGCGCCTGAAAAGCTGGAAGAAGCCTCGGACCCGCAATTGGAAATGCGAAATTACCTTATTAAATCATGGCATTGTCCGGCGCGGTCGGCTTCCTCTGCCCACTTCTTGCCGCGCAGGAAAATTTGCTGTAGACGTCATGCCAGGCCCAATTGGTCGAACCAGTTTCGAGGAAAACCTGGCAACGCCTTGGGGAGGAAACGTGCGGCCGCCTCTGTTCGAGGC
>NZ_RZSA01000445.1:0-5119 GCF_003998075.1 Mesorhizobium sp. M2A.F.Ca.ET.037.01.1.1
AGACCAATGGCATCGTGGAACGCTTCCACAAGACGGTGCTGGACGAGTTCTACCGGGTCGCCTTCAGGAAGAAGATCTACGGCTCGATCGAGGAGCTGCAGGCCGATTTGGATGAATGGGTCAGAAGTTACAATGAGCAGCGCCCACATCAGGGCCGCTGGTGCTTCGGCAAGACGCCGATGCAGACCTTCCTTGACACGGCCCCGCTGGCGAAGGAGAAAATGATCGCTGCCTGATCCTATCGGACAGGCAAAACCGACCATTCTCAGACGCCAACTGTCCGATCAAGTGCAAACTTCTACACCTTCACCTTGCCGTCGATCTCCTCGCATAGCCGACTGACCTGGCTTTTGGAGACGCCGCTCATCCCCATGGCCTTGACCAGGTCGTCGACCGAACGGGTCGAGATGCCTTGGATATAGGCCTCCTGAATGACGGCTGTCAGCGCCTTCTCGGCCATGCGGCGCGGCTCCAGGAAGCTCGGGAAGTAAGAGCCCTTCCTGAGCTTGGGGATGCGCAGCTCGACCGTGCCGGCCCGCGTCTCCCAATCGCGGTCGCGGTAGCCGTTGCGCTGAGCCGTGCGCAGCGGGTTCTTCTCGCCATGGGCCGCGCCGGTGGCCGCGCCCACCTCCAGCTCCATCAGCCGCTCAGCGGCAAAGCCGATCATCTCGCGCAAGATATCGGCGTCAGGGGTCTTCTCTACGAGCGTGCGCGGGTTCATCATGCCGTTCGGTCATCGGTGCTTCCTTCGAATCAGGTTGTGTCAGCAACCCAACCCTACCGAAGAACATCGATGACCGCCGCTAAGCCGCTCGCTCGCTTGTATGGGCTAATCTTTGTCAAGGTGATCTTTCAGTCGTTCCGTCTCCTTAGTTCAGCTGTGGCGCCCCATTTGTTCCTGTTTTGGCTCCGGGGTTCATTGGTGGCGCCGCGCGCAGTGACGGTCAAGGGTGGCCGTTGGCCATCGCGAAGCGACTTGCCCTTGATGGTCACGAGCACGGCGGCAGCGTTACATTGAGCCGGCAGGTGGCCTGTTCGTAGAGGTCTATAACTTGCAAACCGAGGGGAGCTCGCCATCCGGCGCCGTAAACGCGCCGCAAGCTTGTATGCGGTTGATCGTCGCGGATCAAAAACCATGATGCAGCCATACGCATCGGCGGCGAAGCTCCGGGCGGTGGGCCCATTCTACAGCGCGGCGTCGTAAGCCATGTGAGCGACCGGGATCACCACCACCTCGGATCGTTATCGGCAGACGCTATTGCAGCTGCCAAACTTCAATGCTCGTCCTGTCGAACGCTCCTCCATGCTTTATACCGGACGCAGGGCTACTCCCGTCGGGATCTCGCCGGTCGTGACAAGTCGCCAGAAGGCAATCAGTAGCTTGCGCGCCAAAGCCACGATCATTGTCTTGCGCGTACCGCCACGGCCATCGGCCGTTCTCGCGCAAAACCAGTGCGCCAGCGCGCTGTCCTTTTGGAATTGGAGGAACCGCCAAGCCAGTAGGATCATGCCGTAGCGGACGCGAGCGTTGCCGGCCCGCGCAAGACCTTTCTCGCGCCTGCGTTGGCCGCTCTCATCCGGCGCCCCGGTAAGTCCGGCATAGCGGGCGACGGCTCTCCGATCACGCAGGCCGCGTGAGAGAATCTCATTCACCAGCATGTCCGCAGTCTCGATACCGACACCGATGATCCGCGCAAGAAGGCGAACCATCGCGAGCGGACCCTTCTCCGTGTCCGGAACCACCGAGAGCTGCCGCAACCGCTCCTGTTCGATCTCGTGGATTTGTTCACGCAACAGGTGAAGCCGTCCGAGATTACGGCGCAACTCGGCTCGGCTTCGTTCCGGTAGGGGCATACCTTCCGCCGTATGCAGAGCCTCCAGTTTCTCGGCAGCTTTGCGCAGATTGGGTTTGAAGGCGCGAATGCCGAAGCGAGCGAGGATTGCCTTGATGCGGTTGACGATCCGTGTACGTTCGCGGACGAGATTGTCTCGTTCACGGTTCGGACGGCGGGCCTCCTCCTCATTGATGGTTGGGATGGCTGCCATGCTGCAGTGGCGCTTCTCGCCCCGCAGCCAGCCAAGAAAGGCGCGCATCAGCAGTTCGGTATCGAGGCGATCGGTCTTGGCACGCCGATGTTCACGGGAAACCGCGACGCTCGATGGATGTATGACATAAGCTTCGACAGCGCGCGCCTGGAGCCAGCGCGCCAACCAAAAGCCGTCGCGTCCAGCCTCATAGGCGACAACGATGCGCCGGACTTCACGCCCGGCTTGGATGGCTTCGCTGCGCCAGCGGCGCAACAGCCTGAACACCGAATCCGGGTCGGCATCGAGCTTCTTGAGAGGGTTACGTTCAAAGCCAGGGACCGTCGCAGCAATGAGCCACTTTGTCTGGCTCATCTCAATCACTGCGACCAACGTGCTGTCCTGATCAAGGGCGGTAAGGGATTTGCTTGCATCAAAGGATGGTGACATGGGGCGCTCCTTAGGTAGCTGCTCAACAGCGTCGAGGGTGCCACACGCTCGCCGCCGCCCATAGCATCTACAGCACTATCAACGGCGCGCTCGCGAGCGGCTCAAAACCGTCAGCTACACCACCTCATGGGACACGACCGGTTACGCTGTTACGCTGTGCCAGTCAGACGGAAAGAGTGCGGAGGCCAAGGCAGCCGAGCGCCAATCAAGCATTCCCGCCCGCCGCTTAGGCGGGGCCGAAGAGCTTGGTGCACTCTGCGCCTTCCTGTGTAGTGCCAAAGCCGGCTACAGCACCGTAACCATCCGGTCTCGACCGCGGCAGAGTCCGTGCTAGACTGGGCGGATGGACCGACACGGATAAGGTCGATGATGCGGTCTTGGCGCTGCTTTGCTGCTTTGGCTGACGCTGCACAATGAACGCACCACCGTACGCACGGCAGAATCATAGACTGGTCGAAATGACGGCCCTTGACATCACGTACTCCGCCAACGCTGAGAGGCGCTTCCCATGCCACAGTCCGCTTACCGAAAGGTTTGCGACAGAACCTACGGGCGACCATCGCGGCGCGCTTGTCGATAACGTCACCAACCGTACCGCGAACGTTCCGTGGTCTGCACGGACGCAACGGTAGTAATCGCCGTCAGGCGATCGACCCCATCATCATTTTGCAGACATCAACTATGTCGTATATCGGCAGCTTTGTTGAACGCCGCATCGTGTGAGATACCGTCGGGAAGCCGGTGCACTCAAACAGAATGGCTGCAATTTCGGGGTGCTCGGACCGGATGCGTGTGATGCATCCAGCGACATCAGCCTCAATATCGGCAACCTCAGTTGGTATGGGAGGACGCTTCATCTCGTTCTGCAACAACTTGCCGCCCTCGACACCGCCGATGACCAGCCTTGCGCGTTCCGCTGGATCCTCCACTCCGAGTAACTCAAATCCGCAGGACTTTGAATCGGCGGTCAGGATGGCCAGCTTGGATGACGAAGGCAATTGACGGAGCAAGGCCGGCACTAGAAGCAAACTTGACGTCGCGACAGGAACGTTCACTGAGTTGGCCACAGCAGCCTGATGACGGATTGAAAAACCGCAGTCCGAGGTGATTGCAACTGCGCCTCGTTCAACAAGTCTCTGCGCAGCAGCAATATATGACGGTTCGAGCGCCGGATTGCCACGGATGACATCGGCCGCCCAAGCGCCCCGGATTGTTTCCTTTATGATCGGGAAGTCAAAAGTAGCGGGGTTCAGCATGGAGCCAGGTAAAATCGGCGGCGAGCCACCATCTGCTCATACCCACTCGATGCACATCATTCCAAGAGAACGGGGATACGCTGTCATAAAACAACACTGCTTTCTATCACGAGTGAACCGCCCTTTTCACACAACTTCGCACAAGGCGGCGAGATTGACGCAGGCTGCCGACATATTATGCATGAAAAAGAGTATGCGGTGTGCCGCTCATGATGTCGGCGCCAAGATCCGTAACGAGAACTTGCTCGCTGGTGCCGACCATGTACCCGCTTTCGCTGTAAAGAATCACTAGAGCGTGCAGGGTCATACCGGGCTTAAGAACATCCGAAGAATCGGGTTCGAGACTTAATGCACCCCGGTCGGACCAGTTGATCCCGGTTTGATAACCAATGCGGCTACGAAGTACCCGGTGGCGCCCATCGCGGTCGATCAACTTTCGCGCCGCCGCGTTCACCTCTCCCGCTGTTGCACCGGGCTTGATGGCGGCAATTGCTGTTTCAAGCACCTCTTCCGCCAAACTATGAAGCGATTCGGTCCCAGCATTGCGGCCAAGTACGGCACTACGAAACACCCCAGCTATATATCCTTTTCTAATTCCGCCAACTTCAACCGTCGCAGGCTCATCCTTTCGGATCGCATGACGTCGCGGTTCTCCGTGCGGCAATTTCGTCCGCTCTCCAAAGTTCAACGAGTTGAGCAAAACTCCCTCTCCGCCGCATCTTTCCACCTCATCACGGATGGCCGCAGCGACTTCGATTTCGGTTATGCCCGCCTTCAATGAATTCTGAAACGTAACTATTGCACGATCCGTCATGGTCATAGAATCGCGCATCGCCTCAAGCTCCAGCTCGCCTTTCACGGCCGAAATCGACGGGACAATTCGAGTCGCGTCGGCAATCCTGATACCTGGAAGCTGCGTTTCAATGGCGCTCAAATCGGCTGGCGCGAGACCCCAGCAGCCAAGCTCAAATCCGATTGCTTTATTTTGCAATCCATACCGGCTTAACACCTCCCCACATACCTTGGCGAAGTCTGCCTGATGGGTATACGGGACAATTTCCTCGATGCAGCTGTACGCATGGACTGACTGCTCATCGAACTCGCGAACCACAAATGTCGGTGTCCGTCCCGGCACAAGTATGAGAGGAAACGGTCTGAAATACCCACCCTTCCCGTCATATCCGGTAAGATATTGGAGATGAGTGTGGGTGGTCACCAACAGCGCGTCGAGTTCGGCTCTCTCAACCGCCTCAAGCACTTCTGTTTGCCGCCGATCATATTCCGATTTGGGAAATGGAATACCAGAATCCAGGACTGCCTGCTCTCGATCCATAATGCTCATCTCGCTATCACCTTATAAAGCCAAGCTATTTTGACGTGTATCCTAG
>NZ_RZSA01000446.1:0-5113 GCF_003998075.1 Mesorhizobium sp. M2A.F.Ca.ET.037.01.1.1
CGGCGGCATGGTCCTTGCCGAAACGCTCCTCGATGATGCGGCGCACGGCCTGCGCCTCGGCCATGCGCAGCGGCATTGTCGCCTCGCGGCCGTCCAGCCCGTTGAGCGGCGAGCCCATCGACTTGAAATGCACGAGATAGAGTGTCAGCGGCACGCCGCCGACAGTGAGGTCGACCTCCAGGCAGTCCCGCCGAAAGATGCGATCGCTGGCCACATGCCCGAGCCCCGCAAGCTCCGGCGTGAAGAGGCCGAACCGCTCGAACGTGACATAGGCGTGGCTCGTCATGCGCACGAATTCGATCGGCTGGCCCTGCATGGTCTCGTTGCGCATCATCACCGCGACATCGATGCCGCGGGAGTCGTTGCCGGCCGTGGTGTATTTCTGACGGTAGCCCTGCCCGATCATCTTGAACAGATAGCCATATTCGAACGCCTTCAGCGCCTCGATATTGTCGACCTCCTGCATGCAGATGATGTCCGCGCGTGTGGCCGCGATGGCGAGCGCCGTCAACTGGCGGGTGTCGTCGGACTGGGCGATCGCGCGGGCCTGCTCGAGGATCCGGTATTCCGCCTCGCTCTGGATGTCGAACAGCGCCAGCGTGCGGTCTTCATTGAGCTGGTTGCGATAGCCCGAGAAATCGAACCTGTTCATCAGGTTCTCGACATTGAAGGTGGCGAGGCGGAGCGACATGGCGGTGACCTTTGCGCGCAAGCGAGGCCGAAAACAAGAGCCGGGCGTATGCTCGTCATGGTTGATGGAACCTTTCCGTTCATCTTCCGTTCAGACGAAAAGTTCCAACAATAGCCCATTCCCGGGGTGCTCTGGGCGTGGGGCCTTTACTCCTTGGAGAGTGAAATGAAACCGCTGTTTTCTTCCTTCAGATCCGGGCTTTTGGCCCTGGGGCTCGTTGCCGGCGTGACCGCGCCGTCGGTGGCCGGCCCGATCCTGCAGCCCGATTTCTCGACCGCCACCAGCGCGGTGGCACCCACGATCGTCCCCGTCCGCGACAGTTGGGCTGGCGGCAACAACTACTCGCCGCAGATGTATGACTGGCGCTGGCGGCGCGGCGGCGAGTGGCGCGGCCGCGATGTCAGACGCGACGGCAACCGGCACTTCTCCCGCAACTGGGACCGCAACTGGGACAGAGACAGGTGGAATGGCGATGGCGACTGGCGCTGGCGGCACCATCACCGCCGGCACTTCCGCGACAGCGAGGCCGCGATCCTGGGGCTGGGCCTTGGCCTTGGCTTGGGCAGCTTGGCCTACAACAATTACTACGATCCTTACTATTACGACCCCTATCCGCGCTATGTTCAGCCGCGGCGCATTTACCGGACGGAGCAGCTTTCCAGGGCCCATGTCCAATGGTGCTACGACCGCTACCGGTCTTATCGGGCCTGGGACAACACGTTCCAGCCCAACTACGGCCCGCGCCGGCAGTGCATTTCGCCCTATATCTGAGCGGCCTGCTGGCACAGAAACGGCGCCCTTCGCGGCGCCGTTTTATTATGCCGCAACCCTGTGCCGCGACCTTGATAACCCTAAATTCATCAGCGGCGCCTATTCATCCATGTCGGTGCTTCACATGCCGATTCGCAGCGAAAAATTCGCCAGAACGTACCCTGCAATGGCCGAAAACGAACTCAGAATCCAACGCCGCCAACGCGTCCTGAAGGGCGCGGCGATCTTGACCGGCATCAACAATTCCGAGGTGACGTGCACGGTACGCAACATGCATTCGAACGGCGCGGAGTTGAAAGTGCCGATCGACGCACGCGTGCCGGATGAATTCCTGCTCTATGTGCCGGTCGATGGCATCGGCTACAGGGCCGTGGTGCGCTGGCGCCGCGAGGACCGCATCGGCGTCGAGTTCACCGGCACCGAGCCCAAGCCACACTGGCACTACGGCTGAGCTGCGGCGGCACTGCCGTCGATCTCGCAAAGAAAAAGCCGGCGGATCGATCCGCCGGCTTCTCCGAGCATCTATGAAATTGCGAATTAGTTCTTGGCCTTGTCGACCAGCTTGTTCTTCGCGATTACCCGCGCGCCGCAGGGCAAAGCCCGAGGACGCGCAGGCAAAAGACGTGGATCGCCTCAGTTCTTCGCCTTGTCGACCAGCTTGTTCTTGGCGATCCACGGCATCATCGCGCGCAGCTTGGCGCCGACTTCCTCGATCTGGTGGCTGTCATTGTTGCGGCGGATGCCCTTGAAGCGCGCCAGGCCGGCACGATATTCCTGCATCCACTCCGAGGTGAACTTGCCGGTCTGGATGTCCTTCAGAACGCGCTTCATCTCGGCCTTGGTGTCGGCGGTGATGATGCGCGGACCCGAGACATACTCGCCCCATTCGGCGGTGTTCGAGATCGAGTAGTTCATGTTGGCGATGCCGCCCTCATAGATCAGGTCGACGATCAGCTTCACTTCGTGCAGGCACTCGAAATAGGCCATTTCCGGCGCGTAGCCGGCTTCCACCAGCGTCTCGAAGCCGGCGCGGATCAGCTCGACCAGGCCGCCGCACAGCACAACCTGCTCACCGAACAGGTCGGTCTCGCATTCCTCGCGGAAGTTGGTCTCGATGATGCCGGACCGGCCGCCGCCGACCCCGCAGGCATAGGAGAGCGCGAGATCGAGCGCGTTGCCCGAAGGGTCCTGGTTAACGGCGACCAGGCACGGCACGCCGCCGCCCTTCTGGTATTCGCCGCGCACCGTGTGGCCCGGGCCCTTCGGCGCGATCATGACGACGTCAACCGAAGCCTTCGGCTCGATCAGGCCGAAATGCACGTTGAGGCCGTGGGCGAAGGCGATCGCGGCGCCGTCGCGGATGTTCGGGGCGATTTCGTTCTTGTAGATGTCGGCCTGCAATTCATCGGGCGTCGCCATCATCATCAGGTCGGCCCATTTGGCGGCGTCCGCCACGCTCATCACCTTGAGCCCGTCTGCCTCGACCTTCTTGGCGGTCGCCGAGCCGGCTTTCAGGCCGATGGCGATTTCCTTGACGCCGGAATCCTTGAGGTTGAGCGCATGCGCCCGGCCCTGGCTGCCATAGCCGATGATGGCGACCTTCTTGCCCTTGATCAGATTGAGATCGGCGTCGCGATCGTAATAAACACGCATTTTGGTCTTCCTTCCCTTTTGAAGATCAGAGGGCCAGCGGCCCGGTTTTTGCTCCGAAGAGAGCGAGAAACTGTTGCGTCGCGCGGCGGGCATCGCCGCCGATCGTCGCCTCAGTCAATTCCACCTGGTCGCCAAGCAGCAGACGGATCTGCACGTCGCGGCCGACCAGGCCGAAAAAGGTCCGGAACGCCGTCTCGGCGTCCTCGAAATCGAGCAGCCCGGCTTGACGCCCTGCTTCAAGCACCGGCTTCAGCCGCCTGGCCAGCGCGAAGCGGCCATTCTGCAGCACAATGGCGCCGAGGTCATCCTTGCCGGAGCCGGCATGGCCGACCGCCACGCGGTTGAGCGCGATCGACGTATCGCTGGAGATCACCTTGAGCCAGTCAGAGGCGAAGCGTTGGAGGCTTGCCGTCAGTGACGCGAGGTCGAGACTCTTGCGATCGACCGGCGCCACGCGCACCTTGGAGGCCTGCCACTGCACCGTAGCGTTGAGCAGTCCGTCGCGGTCGCCGAACCATTTGTAGAGCGTTTCCTTGGAACAGCTGGCCCGCCGCGCCACCGCGGTCATGGTGACGTTGTCGCCCTCTTCCACCAGCAGGCGGAGCGCCGCGTCCAGAACGGCCTGCTGACGCTCCGTCAGCGTTTCGCTTGTGTCGATATCGGCGCCTGCCTGCAGCACGGTCTTTCCCGGTTTTCCGATAGCCCAGAGGCGTACCGTACGTTACGGTTCGGCTTATTGCGCATTCCTGTTTCCGATGCAAGGGGCTGCCGCGAAAAATGACCGGCGGAGCAGCGAGCCTCGCCAGCTAGTCGCTGGCCGGCGGATCGCGCAGCCGTCCGAGCAGGCTGGCCAAGGTCTTCAGGTCCTGGGCTGAAAGCCTGCCGTCCATTCGATCGGCGATGCAAGCGCCATAGACCGCCCAGATGCGGCGGCGCATCTCCCGGCCGCTTGCCGTGATGCGAACGGTCTGCCCGCGGCCATCGTCGGAGACGGGCAGCTTTTCGACCAGGCCATCCGCCTCCAGCCGGGCCAGCAGTCGTGAGACGCCGTACTGCGCCAGCAGCACGCGATCGATCAGCTCGAACGGCCTTAGCCCGCCCTCGCCCGCCTCGGCGAGTTCGTGCAGCACGTCATACCAGGCGAGCGGCGGCAGGCCGTTTGCCTTCAGCGCGTCCTCGGTCCTCTCGACCAGTTGGCGCGAGACCCGCACGAGGCGCGCCCAGGCTGCAATGGCTTCCGGCGATGGCGACGTCTTCGTCATCGGCGCAGCCTAGTCGATAGATGCAACTGCATCAAGCTTGACGATCGATGCATTTGCATCCATATAGATGCAATTGCATCAACAAGGAACTTTCTGATGAAACATGAAATCTGCAAGATCGCCGACATCCCGCAGGCCGGCAGCCTGATCGCGCACTTCTTCGGTCGCGAGGTCCATGTCTGGCGCAGCGGCGAACGCATCCGCGCCGCGGCCAATGTCTGCCTGCATTTCGGCGGACCGCTGGACTGCAAGGACGGCACGCTTGTCTGCCAATGGCACGGCGCGAAATTCGACATGGAAAGCGGCGAGCGTCTCGAAGGACCGGCGCCGAAAGGCTCGCGCCTGATGTTCCTGTCGACCCGCGTCGACGATGGCGCGCTCAACTATGTCTGGGGAGAGTGAGATGACCGAAAGGCTCACCCTCGTCAGCCATCACCTCTGCCCCTACGTCCAGCGCGCCGCGATTGCGCTCGCCGAGAAAGGCGTGCCGCTCGAACGGGTCAATGTCGACCTTGCCGACAAGCCGGAATGGTTCAGAGCCATATCGCCGCTCGGCAAGGTGCCTCTGCTCCGCGTGCGGCACGGCCACTCGGAGGAGGTGATTTTCGAATCCGCCGTCATCCTCGAATTCCTCGAGGAGACCGAAGCCAATCCGTTGCACCCTGCCGATCCGCTGGCGCGAGCCAGGCATCGCGCCTGGATCGAATTCGGCTCGGCCATCCTCAATGCCATAGGC
>NZ_RZSA01000447.1:0-5111 GCF_003998075.1 Mesorhizobium sp. M2A.F.Ca.ET.037.01.1.1
GGCGCGCCGCGATGATCAGGCCGCCGAGCGCCGACAGCACGCCCATGTTGATGAAGACCAGCAGCGTCAGCCGTTCGGTGTTGATGCCCGAGAGCTGCGCCGCCTTGGCGTTGCCGCCCATGGCGTAGATACGGCGGCCGATGGTCATGCGCTTGGTGACGAAGACGAACAGCGAGATGAGCACACCCATCACCAAGAGCACGACCGGCAGGCCCCGGTAGCTGGCGAACTGGAACACCAGGAACAGCGCCAGCGCGCTGCCGACCAGCGTCTTGATCACGAACAGCGGGAAGGGCTCCGCCTCATAGCCATGGCGCTCGCGCTTGCGCCGCGTCCTGAAACCGAAATAGGCATAGGCGAGCACGGCGATCAGGCCGAGCACGATCGTTGTCATATGCAGCGTCAAGCCGCTGCCGACGATGGTCTTGCCGGCGGCATTGACCGTCGGCGGGATCAGCACAAGCGGGCCGATGACGTCCGGGATGAAGCCCGAGCTCAGCGCCTTGAAGCTGTCCGGCAGCGGGCCGACCGACGAGCCGCCGCCGAGCAGCGCCTGGCAGATGCCGCGGAAGATCAGCATGCCGGCCAGCGTCACGATGAAGCTCGGTATCTTGTGATAGGCGATCCAGTAGCCTTGCGCCGCGCCGATCAGCGCGCCGACGATCAGGCAGACGATCGAGACCACCAATGGATTCGAGAATATGCCGAGCGGCCAGATGACCATCATCATCGCGGCAAGCGCGCCGATGAAGCCTGCCACCGATCCCACGCTGAGGTCGATATAGCCGGCGACGATCACCAGGAGCATGCCCAGCGCCATCACGATGATGAACGAGTTCTGCTGCACCAGGTTCGAGAGGTTGACCGGTTTGAACAGCGTGCCCGACGTCGTGTACTGGAAGAACAGCATGATGACGATCAGCGCGATGATCAGGCCGTATTCGCGCAGGTTCGTCGTCAGCGCCGACACGGCGATGCGTGGACCCTGCTTGACGTCTTCGGCTGTGCCGCTTTGCGGTGCGGGAGCGCTTTCTGTGCTCATGATGCTTTTTTTCCTTCTCCGCGAACGATGGCGCGCATGATTTTTTCCTGGCTGGCTTCGCTTGCCGCCATTTCGCCGACGATACGCCCTTCGTTCATCACATAGATGCGGTCGGTGATGCCGAGCAATTCGGGCATTTCCGACGAGATGACGATGATCGCTTTGCCCTCGGCGGCGAGGCGGGCGATGATCGTATAGATTTCGTACTTGGCGCCGACGTCAATGCCGCGGGTCGGCTCGTCGAGGATCAAGACTTCCGGATCGGCGAACAGCCATTTCGACAGCACCACCTTCTGCTGGTTGCCGCCCGAAAGGTTGCCTGTCAGCTGATAGACGCTGGAGGCGCGGATATTGGTCTTCTTGCGGTAGTCGTTGGCGACGCTCATCTCGCGCATGTCGTCGATGACGCCGCGGCTGGAAACGCCGCCAAGATTGGCCAAGGTCACATTGTGCTTGATGTGGTCGATGAGGTTGAGGCCGTAGGTTTTGCGGTCTTCCGTCACATAGGCGATGCGGTTCTCCACCGCCTTGCTCACCGACGAGAGGTCGAGCGGTTTGCCGTGGAGCGACACCTCACCGGTGATGTGCCGGCCGTAGGAGCGGCCGAACAGGCTCATCGCGAATTCGGTGCGGCCGGCGCCCATCAGCCCCGCAATACCCACCACCTCGCCCTTGCGCACATTGAGGTTTACGTTCTTGATCACCTGCCGCTCGGCGTGGATGGGGTGGTAGACCGACCAGTCCTTCACCTCGAAAATGACGTCGCCGATCTGCGGCTCGCGCGGCGGGTAGCGGTCGTCGAGGGAACGGCCGACCATCGAGGTGATGATGCGGTCTTCCGAGATGTCCTTCCTCGGCAAGGTCTCGATGGTGCGCCCGTCGCGGATCACCGTCACATTGTCGGCGACACGGTTCACCTCGTTCAGCTTGTGCGAGATCAGGATCGAGGTCATGCCCTGGCGCTTGAACTCGAGCAGGAGGTCGAGCAGCGCCTGGCTGTCCTTTTCGCTGAGCGAGGCCGTCGGCTCGTCCAGAATCAGGAGCTTCACTTCCTTGCTGAGCGCCTTGGCGATCTCGACCAGCTGCTGCTTGCCGACACCGATATTGGTGATCAGCGTCTTGGGATCCTCCTTGAGCCCGACCTTCTTGAGCAGGGCGGCCGTGCGCGTCTCATTGGCGTCCCAGTCGATGACGCCATAGCTGGCGTGCTCGTTGCCGAGGAAGATGTTTTCCGCGATCGAGAGCATCGGCACCAGGGCAAGCTCCTGGTGGATGATGACGATGCCCATATGCTCGCTGTCGTGAATGCCTTTGAAATTGCATTCCTGGCCGCGAAAGATGATTTGGCCATCATAGGTCCCGGACGGATAGACGCCCGACAGCACTTTCATCAGCGTCGACTTGCCGGCGCCGTTCTCGCCGACGATCGCGTGGATCTCACCTTCCTCGACGCTTAGATTGACGTTCGACAACGCCTTCACGCCGGGGAACGTCTTGGTGATGTCGCGCATCTCCAAAATCGTCGAGGCCATCGGGTCTGCTCCTTGGCGCACGCTTTCCATCATCGGAGAATGCCATGCGCGAAATCAAAATGCTGCGGCTGCCTTCGCACCGTGACGGCGCGCTGCGCTGCAGAAGCCGGCAAAAACAATACCGGGGTCGCTTCTGAACGAAAAGGGGCCCTGCGTCACGCAGGACCCCTCGTTTCAAGCCGGATTACTTCAGCTCTTCGGCCTTGATGTAGCCGGAGTCGACGACCAGCTTCTCGTAGTTCGACTTGTCGACCTCGACCGGCGTCAGGAGGATCGAGGGAACCACCTTGACATCGTTGTTGTAGGTCTTGGTGTCGAGGCCCTCAGGCTTGCCGCCCGAGAGTACCTTGTCGACGAGCTCCACGGTCGACTTGGCCAACTCGCGGGTGTCTTTGAACACCGTCGAATACTGTTCGCCCGAGATGATCAGCTTGACGGAGGCGGTCTCGGCGTCCTGGCCGGTCACGATCGGCCAGGGCTGAGCGTCCGTCCCGTAGCCGACGGCGCGCAGCGAGGCGGTGATGCCGCGCGAAAGGCCGTCATAAGGCGACAGAACGCCATCGACGCGGCTGCCGTCCGAGTAGTTGGCCGAAAGCAGGTTGTCCATGCGCGCCTGGGCGGTGGCGGCGAGCCAGCGCAGCGTGCCGACCTTGTCCATGCCCGTCTGGCCGGACTTGATCTTGATCGAGCCGTCATCGATCAGCGGCTGCAGGACCGAGATTGCGCCATTGTAGAAGAAGAAGGCGTTGTTGTCGTCCGGCGAGCCGCCGAACAGCTCGACGTTCCACGGCTTGGTGTTCGGGAAGCGCTCCTTGAGGCCCTTGACCAGCGAGTTCGCCTGGATCACGCCGACGCCGAAATTGTCGAAGGTGGTGTAGTAGTCGACATTCGGGGTCTTCTTGATCAGGCGGTCATAGGCAACGACGACGACGCCCGCGTCGTTGGCCTTCTGCAGCGCGTCGGCCATGGTGGTGCCGTCGATCGAAGCGATGATCAGCGCCTTCGGTCCCTTGGTGATTTCGTTTTCCAGCTGGCTGAGCTGGTTCGGGATGTCGTCCTGCGCGTATTGCAGGTCGACGGTGTAGCCGAGCTTCTCGAGCTGGGACTTGACGGCGTCGCCGTCGTTGATCCAGCGCTGCGAGGTCTTGGTCGGCATCAGCACGCCGATGAGGCCCTTGTCGGCCGCGTGTGCCGAGTAGGTCATGGCAGCGACGCCAAGGGCCGCGACGGCGGCCAGTGTCTTGATGATCTTCACGATTACTCTCCCTGGTTGATAGACGCGACACCTCGGGGCTTCGCGGGCCGCGCAGCCGGGCAGATGCGCTGGCGCGCCTCCGTCGGCTTTATCGATCTCCGGTATCCTCCCAATCGGCCCCGCGACGCAGGTTCAATCGATACGAATTCGCTCGTTACCGACCCCTGCGCCTCGGAACGCGCGAAGGGTGTGGCCCTTTGACATAACTGTCAAATGCGATCTTTGGTGATTGCTATATCGAAACTGATATGGCTTAGAAGGTTGAAAGGAAACCCGCTTCGGAGGTCTAGGATCATGGCGGCGATGCAAGATTTCGGCGCGATTTCAGGTGGTTACGAGAAATCGCCGGGAGACGGCGAGACGCTGCTACGCAGCGGCCTGAGCCTCCGACATATGCGCATGATCACCGCGCTGGACGATCACGGACGGGTGAGCGCGGCCGCACAGGTCATGAACATCTCGCAGCCGGCCGCCTCGCGCATGATCGCCGAGATGGAGGCCGTGCTCGACGTCAGATTGTGCGAGCGGCTGCCGCGCGGCGTGACGCTGACCCCTTATGGCAAGGCGCTCGCGCGGCGCGCCCGCTCGATCCTGCTCGAAATGCGCGAGGCCGATCGCGAGATTTCCGAGCTCAAGGCCGGCAAGGGCGGCGCGGTTTTCCTAGGCGCGGTGACGGCTCCGGCAATCGAGTTGGCCGTGCCGGCGATTCGCGAAATCCGCCGCATCTATCCGCGCATCGAGATCACCATGCAGGTCGAGACCTCCAACGTGCTCGCCCGCGAACTGATCGCGTCGCGCCACGACTTCATCATCGCGCGCATTCCCGACGATCTTAACCCGAGGCTCTTCGAATCGCGCGTCATCGGCGTCGAGAAGGCCTGCCTCATCGTACGCCGCGGCCACCCGCTGGCGAGTGGCAAGGCAGTGAAGCTGGAAGACACGGCAGCCTATGACTGGGTCTTCCAGTCCGGCGGCTCGCCCCTGCGCCAGGCGATGGAAAGCAACTTTCTCAACCGCGACATTGCGCTGCCCGACCGCATCCTCAACACCTCGTCGCTGCTGCTCACTTTGGTGATGGTGGCGCAGTCCGACGCCATCGCGCCGGTCTCGATCCAGGTCGCCAGGTTCATCCAGGGGGCCGACGGGCTGGCCGGCGCCATCGACGTGGTCCAGACTGAGTTCGATATCGAGGTCCGCCCCTACAGCCTGATCACGGTCAGGAATCGCGTGCTCTCGCCGGCCGCGAAAATGCTGCACGACTTCATCTTGCGCGAAGTGGGGT
>NZ_RZSA01000448.1:0-5096 GCF_003998075.1 Mesorhizobium sp. M2A.F.Ca.ET.037.01.1.1
GAGGAGCAGCCCACAACCGACCATGATGCGAAATGCGAAGAAAACGAGCGGAACATAAGGCCGGTCAATGAATGGCACCGCTTTCAGTCCCTGCACGTGTCCGTTCCACGAATGGGTCAGATAGACGCTTGCAATGTGCGGAATTGCAATCGCGAAACGGTTCTTCTCCGCGGTCATGTCGGGCCAGGCGAACAATGTAGCCGGCACGCCGTCGCCAGAGTCCCACAGGCCCTCCATCGCCGCGATTTTTGTGGGCTGATATCGAAGCGTATTGCGCCCCTGGGCGTCGCCGAGCGCAATCTGCAGAGGCGCCAGAACGATCGCCGCCCACAGCGCAAGTGAGAACGCCTTGCGCGACGCGGCAATATGTTGGTCACGCCAGAGATGATAGGCCGACACCCCCGCGACCACGAAACTGCCGGTCAGATAGCTTGCGCAGACCATATGCAGGAAACGATATGGGAACGATGGATTGAATACGGCCGCCCACCAGTCGACGACGTGGAAGACGCCGCTGGCGTCGATCGAGTATCCGGCCGGGGTCTGCATCCAACTGTTCGAGGCCAGTATCCAGCTCGCGCTGAACAAGGTTCCCGATGCAACCATGAGGCAGGCAAAGAAGTGCATGCCACGGCCGACGCGGTTCTCGCCGAACAACACGATGCCGATAAAGCCCGCCTCAAGGAAAAAGGCGGTCATCACCTCGTACATGAAGAAGGGGCCGAGCACATTGCTCACGGCGCGGGAGAAGCCGCTCCAGTTGGTGCCGATCTCATAAGAGAGCACCACGCCGGTCACCACGCCCATACCAAATCCGAGCGCGAAGATGCGGATCCAGAACCGCATAAGGCTGCCGTAGACAGGATTCTGGGTCCGCCACCACATGAAACTCAAGAAGGCCACGAAGGAAGCGATACCGATCGTGAAGGCGGGCCACAGAATGTGAAATCCGATGGTAAAGCCGAATTGAATACGCGACAGCGTCGTGGCGTCCATGGTCAACCCTCCTGGGCCGCCAAACGACGGATGCGCACCGGCACGGCCTTGTAGGAGGGGGTGTGGCTCTGCGGATCTCGGGCATAGAGCGGGACGAGCGGATTGGCCTCTGGATAGTAGGCGCCACAGCATCCGTCGGGCAGCTGGTAAGCAATCACCTTAAACCCGTCGACCCTGCGTGTGGCGCCATCAGTGGAGATCGTTTCGAGTGCTACGGTATCCCCTGGTCTGACCCCCTGGCGAGCCATTTCGCGGCCGTTCAGAAACACGACCATGCGCTGGTGGAATACGCCACGATAGCGGTCGGAGCGGCTGTAGAGCGTCGTGTTGTACTGGTCGTGGCTGCGCATCGTGGTGAGCCAAAGCGCGGTCGGGTCACCCTGGTGTGGATCCTCCTCCAGGCCCTCGAATACCGCAAACTCGGCCTTTCCTGACGGGGTCGCCCAAATCCGCTCGCGGGCGAGTGAAGTCAGGTGGAAACCGCCGGGAATGCGCACGCGAGCATTGTAACCCTGGAATATTGGGAAGACGCGTTCGATCGCGTCTCTGATCTTGTCGTAGTCAGCTGCGAAGTTCTCCCAAGTGACGGAAGAAGACTCACCCAGAACAGCGCGGGCGAGTCCTGCCACAATGGCGGTCTCGCTTCGCAGGTGCTCGGAGGCGGGCGCGTTTTGGCCCGTGGACGCATGTACCATGGACATGGAATCCTCGACCGTGATCGACTGCGGCCCGTTCGACTGGACATCGATTTCGCTGCGCGACAGGCAGGGCAGGATGAAAGCATCTTTGCCGTGCACCATGTGAGTGCGATTGAGTTTGGTAGAGATGGTCACGGTGAGATCGAGTCCGCGCAACGCGCGGTGCGTCGCCATGGTGTCTGGCGCCGCAGCGGCGAGATTGCCGCCAAGTGCGATTAGTACCTTGGCCTCGCCACGCAGCATCGCTTCAAAGGCAAGCACCGTGTCATGCCCATTGGCGCGCGGCGGCTCGAAGCCAAACAGATCCCGGATGCGGTCGAGCATCTCGGCGGGTGGCTTTTCAGTGATGCCGACTGTCCGGTTTCCTTGTACGTTGGAATGACCCCGAACCGGACAGATGCCGGCACCTGGCCGGCCAATGTTGCCGCACAACAATGCGAGGTTGCAGATCTGGCGGACATTCTCAGTGCCCCGCCGGTGCTGGGTGATGCCCATCCCGTAAACAAGGATCGTCTTTTCCGACTTGAGGTAGGCGTCGGCAGCGATGTGCAGATCCGATCGGCTGAGGCCCGACTGACGCTCGATTGCCTCCCAAGATGTTCTGCGAAGATCCGCCGCCAGAGCTTCAAATCCGATCGTATGTCCGTGAATGAAATCGGCATCGAGCAAACGCGCCTCGTCGGCCGCGATCGCTGCATCATCAGCCTCAATACAGGCCTTCATGATACCCTTCAGTGCTGCAACGTCGCCGCCGACTCGAAGCTGAAACACGCGCGAGGAAATCGGCGTCGACGTCAACGTGGCCATTTCGATAGGGTTCTGGGGCGCCTGGAATCTCTCAAGCGCGCGTTCGCTGAAGGGATTGAAGCTGATGATGGTGCAGCCTCGGCGCGAGGCGTTGCGCAAGCTGGTCATCATGCGGGGGCTGTTCGTCCCTGGGTTTTGGCCGATGATCAGGATGCAGTCCGCGAGATCGAAGTCCTCAAGCAGCACCGTGCCCTTGCCAACCCCTATGCTTTGCGGCATGCCGACACTCGTCGCCTCATGGCACATGTTGGAACAATCGGGGAAGTTGTTGGTGCCCAAGGCGCGGCCGAAGAGCTGGAACAGAAACGCCGCTTCGTTCGATGCGCGGCCTGACGTGTAGAATTCCACGCTGTTGGGATCGTTTAGCCCTCGCACAATTGCGCCGATACGGGCGAAGGCATTCTCCCAGGAAACGGGCAGGTATTTGTCTGAGGCCGCGTCGTAAGCCATCGGGTGCGTGAGCCGCCCGACCATCTCCAGGTCATAGTCGTCCCAAGTCGCCAGTTCGGAGACGGTATGCTCCGCGAAGAAATCAGGGGTGCAGCGCTTGGCTGTGCCCTCCCAGGCCAGCGCCTTGGCGCCGTTCTCGCAATACTGGATGGGCTCGGCCTGTTTCGGCTCAGGCCAGGCGCAGCCAGGGCAATCAAAGCCTTCGGGCTGGTTCATGCGCATGAGTGTGACGGCACCGCTAAGCAAGATTTCTTGCTCGCTCAGTGCCTTACCCGTCGCCTTCAATGCGCCCCAGCCGCCGGCCGGCGATCTGTAGGGTCGAATCCTGGGTCTCGGCACGGGCGCGCCTCCATGTGGAGCGAACGGGAGCATTGATCGGCGCCCTGGACGAGAATCGTCGAGGCTGGGCGTTGGAACGTATTGGCCGTTTTCCTGCCCGGTTTCTCACAGTGTCGAAGGTAGCCGACACAGCAAATGTATAGAGGATGCGGCCTAGAAGGGGCGGTTAAACGAGGTAAATAGTTGTGTGGGTCTGTTCTTATTCGGTGTCCGTTTGAGCCTACGGTGCTCAAACAGAAGCAGTCTGTGGGCACACGCGTGTGTCGCATCGTGAGCGCATGGCGTCGCCCAACCTAGTAGACGTCTCGGATGTCGATTCCGGTCAGTGGCTGCGTCCGAAAGGGTGCCCGTTTCATACATCGGCATAATAGCGTGGCGGACCTGCTCTGTTGTTAGCTCTGATTGCCGTTGAACAGTTTAGAACGGGTCCAGGGAGCCAGCCATGCGAGCATATACGTCCTCGCAATTCAGTCACAACGATCCAGATGGGTCGGTTCCTCCGTATATGGACGCCTGGCTGCTGTCATCGGTCGTTCATGGTTTCAACAACCTGCTCACGCCGGTCGTGATTGCCCTGGAGGACTTGCAGCGCCGTCGCGCAGGCACGACGAGAGAACTCGGAAAGATCGATGCCGCGATCTATTGCGCGTTTCGCGCGAAAGTCCTCGCCCGGCAACTTCTCGAACTTGCGAATTCGCGACCGGCACGACCGGAGCCGACGGATATTCGCCAGCTGCTCGAGCAGTTTCAGGTCGTGCTTGCGAACGTCCTCTCACCAAACATCAAGCTGACCCTGCACATCGCGCGCAGCCTTTCGCTGGCCTTCATCGACCGACTGCTCGTCGAACGCGCACTTCTCAATCTTGTCCTGAACGCCCGCGACGCGATGCCCGCAGGCGGCGCTATCACCATTTCCGCGGCTTTAGAGTTTCCGCCGTCAAGCAAGCCCGGCTTGGCCCAGCGGATGATCCGCCTTTCCGTCAGCGACAACGGCGTTGGGATGGATGACTGGACACTCAAAATGGCTGGCCGGCCGAATTTCTCGACAAAGGCAAACGGAAGCGGCCTTGGGCTCGCCGTCGTAAGGCGGATCGTGGAGACTTTGAACGGCGTGCTCTCAATAACCAGCACGCTCCGACATGGCACCACGATCGATCTTTGGCTGCCTGCCATCTCCGAGGATGCGAGCAACTGGGTTCACGCTGAACGGAAAGGAACACAATGATGAAAGTCTTTGCCATCCTCGCAAAATGCTCAGCGGCGCTTCGGGAGTTTGTGGCGCCGAGCTACAGGCCGGAGCTGCATTACCTGCGCGGCAAACGCCAAGGACAGCCACGGGCGATCTTGGTCGAATCAAAACGAGTGTTGCCGCTGTTGCGTAATCCTCCACCGAATTGATTTGCAGCAGTGAATCGAAGCTTTTAGCGGCTCGCAATGCTCCCAAGCCAGGTCCGCTACCTGTCTGAGCCGCTTGAATGATGGCGGGCTCGGTGCTCGCCATCATTCGCTCACATCACACCTCACCGCACCCCAAACGTCGTTCCATTGGAATGGTTCGAGCAAAGGCTCCCATGTTCGATAGGCGCGAGTTCCGCTCCCAGCCCCAGCTTACCATCGAATTTACCTCTTTTTACCTCGGCGCCATCCACCCGCGTGTAGCTTAGGAAACACTCGATCACCGCTGAAGAGGAACCCGAGGCGATAAAGACGATGCCCTGTTCTCGCACCACACTCACTCTCTCCGATGCGAAGCGCATGCTGGCGGCGGGCGAAGCCGAAGCCGCTAGCTTCGGCATTGCCTACAAC
>NZ_RZSA01000449.1:0-5096 GCF_003998075.1 Mesorhizobium sp. M2A.F.Ca.ET.037.01.1.1
CCCCTCACCCAGCCTCCGCTTCGCTCGGCTGACCTCTCCCCGAGGGGAGAGGAGACTGTCGGCGTCGGCGCCAACCTCTTCTCCCACCGGGGAGAAGGTGGCCGCGAAGCGGCCGGATGAGGGGGCCAGCGCTGCCATATGCGATTGTCTACCCATTATAGCGGGATAAGCCCGCTCAATTCCTCCCGTAAAACGCGTTCTCGACATGCACCGGCCAACGCCAGGGCAGCACGGCCACCATGTCGAAACGCATCGAAAGCCGCCCGTAATCCGGCTGCCGCGACAGCCACAAATCCGCGGCGCCCTCGATGCGGCGCTCCGATTCATGGCCGATCGCTTCCATCGCCTCGATCAGCGTGCGGCGCGCCTTGACCTCGACGAACAGCACGAGATCGCCGCGCCGGGCGATCAGGTCGATCTCGCCGAGCCTGGTGCGGTGGCGGCGGGCAAGGATGCGGTAGCCTTTCAGCATCAGCGCCAGCGCCGCCAGCCATTCGCCGCGATGACCGCGCCGATAGGCCTTGCGGCGATGGCCGACCGTGCGCTCAGCCACCGTCGGCTCCTTTTTGCTCGACCATGATCCTATCCAAAAACCGGCTTCCACTTTTTGGGATCATGGTCCGTCCTTGAGCTCCAAGAGCCGCCGGTAGAGCGCCTGTTTCTGGCCGCCGGTCATCTTCGCCGCTTCCGATGCCGCCTTCGAAGCCGGCATTTCGGCTGCGAGAGACAGAAGCAGCCGGTCGATGTCGGCCGGCTGCTCTTCCGCTGCTTCGGGCGGGCCGACGCAGACGACGATCTCGCCCTTCGGCGTGTCGGCGGCGGCATAGTGGCCGGCCAGCTCGGCCAGCGTGCCGGTGCGCATCTCCTCGAAAGCCTTGGTCAGCTCGCGCCCGATCGCGGCCTTCCGCGCGCCCCCCAGTGCCTCGACCATGGCGGCAAGCGTCTCGGCCAGCCGTCTGGGCGACTCGAAGAAAATCAGCGTTGCCGGCACCGCCTTGAACGTTTCCAGTTTGGCCAGCCGCTGCCCGGTCTTCACAGGCAGGAAGCCGGCGAACAGGAAGGCGTCGGAGGGCAGGCCGGAAGCTGTCAGTGCCGCAAGCGCTGCCGACGGTCCAGGAATCGGCACGACGCGGATGCCCTGCTCCAGCGCCTCGCCGACTAGCCGGTAACCGGGATCGGAAACCAAGGGCGTGCCGGCGTCGGAGATCAGCGCCACGCTCTGCCCGGCCGCCAGCGCCTCGATCAGCTTCGGCCCGGCCTCTTGCGCATTGTGCTCGTGATAGGCGGTGGTGCGGCGGCGGATGCCGTAGCGTTCGAGCAGCACACGCGAGACGCGCGTGTCCTCGCAGGCGACGATGTCGGCTGCGGCCAGCGTCTCCAGCGCGCGCAGCGTGATATCAGCCAGATTGCCGATCGGCGTCGCCACCAGATAGAGCGCCGGCGAGAGCGGCCGCGCCGCGATCTCGGTCTGTCCGATCAGGTAGCTGCTTCTGTCGCCGGTCACCGGTTGCCCCTCATAACAGGCCTTGTTTGGCATGGCTGGCGCCTCGTTGCAAAACGTGAGGTCGGGTTAAGGAAATCGCCATGCCTTTGCCACAGTGCGGAACGAAACCCACAGCGGCGAATTTAACCCCTGATTCCCCGGGAGGAGGCAGGACTGAACGATGCCCAATCGCTTCGACATCTTCATCAGCCGACTTGAAAGCAAGACCGCCCGCGAGGGCATCCCTTCACACCCCATCGCCGCACAGCCCGGCGTTCGCCGCGACAAGAGCGAGCAGAAGCAGGCCCGCCCCGATGATGCGCATGGCGAGAAGCACCGCGGCAAGCACCGCCAGAAGCACGACGCTTAAGCGCGTCCCCGACCTTCGCGAGTGGCGAAGACCGCTCTCGCTTCGTCATTCCAGGGCGGAGCAAGGAGCGAAGCGATGCGCGCAGACCCTGGAATCCATGCCGTTACATCGAAGTGCCACTAACGGTGCAGAATTCTGGACCGCAACACTCCTCGCATAGGTCACGGCATGGATTCTCGGGTCAAGCCCGAGAATGACGAACGCGCGGGGAGCGTCACAGCTCTCAGAGATAGCGCGGCACCCTCGCCTCCAGCAACCGCACAAGTTCCGGGTCCATGAACTCGTAGTCGTCCGGGATATCGAGGCAAATCACCCTGGCGCCGTTCAGGCTCGAGCGGAACTTCTTCTGCAGCTTGGCGCGATGCGCCTTCTCCATGACGAAGATGATGTCGGCCCACGCCACCAGCTCATGCGTCAGCGGATTGTCGGCATCATGGTTGGTGCCGGCCGATTCGACTTCGATGTCGCGGAGCCTGGAAAACACCTGCTCGGCCGTCGGGCTGCGCAGCCGGTTCTGGCTGCAGACGAAGAGAACGTTCTTCAAAGAGGTTACCTTGCCAAATCCGCCACCACCGCATCCAGCACGATCATCCCTGCCGTCGTGGCGCGGAGCCTTGCATTGCCGACCGGCGCCACCAGCCCCTCCTCCTGCAGCACCGAGAGCCGCGCGCTGGAAAGGCCGCGCCCCGAGAGCGCCTCGTAGCGCTGCAGGTCGATGCCTTCGGCGAGCCGCAAGCCCATCAGCAGGAACTCGTCGGCCTCTTCCGCGCGGGTCAGGATCTCGCCGCCGGTGACGCCGTGACCCTTGGCCTCGACCAGATTGACCCAGGTCTCCGGCATCCTTTCCGCTATAGTCACCGTGCGGCGGCCGTTCTCGACGAAGCGGCCATGCGCGCCCGGGCCGACGCCGACATATTCGCCATAGCGCCAATAGGTGAGGTTGTGCCGGCTTTCGGCGCCCGGCCGGGCGTGGTTGGAAATCTCATAGGCCGGCAGCCCATGCCCCGCCGTCACCTCCTGCGTCAGCGCGTAGAGGTCGGCGGCATGGTCGTTGTCAGGCAGCGTGAATTTCTTTGCCGCGTAGAGCGCGTGGAAGGGCGTGCCCTCCTCGATAGTCAGCTGGTAGAGCGACAGATGGTCGACTGCATAGCCGATCGCCTGCTCCAGCTCCGCGCCCCACGCCTCCGGCGCCTGGCCGGGCCGGGCATAGATCAGGTCGAAGGAGAGACGGGGAAATATGTCCCGCGCCAGCCCGATGGCGTGCAGTGCCTCCTCGACGTTGTGCAGCCGGCCGAGAAAGCGCAGGTCCTTGTCGTTCAGCGCCTGCACGCCGAGCGAGACGCGGTTGACGCCCGCGGCGCGATAGCCGCGAAAGCGCTCGGCCTCGACCGAGGACGGGTTGGCCTCCAGCGTCACCTCGATGCCGTCAGGCACCGTCCAGTTCTTCGCCACCGCCTCCAGCACCGCGCCCACCGTTTCCGGCTTCATCAGCGACGGCGTGCCGCCGCCGAGGAAGATGCTGGTCACCTCGCGCGGCCCGGCGCGGGCGCGCATGGTCGCAAGCTCCGTCTCGAAGGCGCGCGCAAAGCGCTCCTGGTCGACCGGCTGGTGGCGGACATGGCTGTTGAAGTCGCAGTAAGGGCACTTGGCCGCGCAGAATGGCCAGTGGATGTAGACGCCGAAGCCGGGGCTGCGGTCGAGCGGTATGGTCACTGCGCTCATGCGGGTCCTGATCGCGCCAGATCCAACCTGGCCAAATCCAGTCGCGCTTCGGCGAATTTCTGGAAGGCGCGGGCGCGGTGCGAAAGCGCCGTCGCCTGGCCGGGCTTCCAGCCATGCTTTTCTTCCGCGCTCATCTCGCCAAAAGTCTTGTCGAAACCGTTGGGCAGAAACACCGGATCGTAGCCGAAGCCGAGCGTGCCGCGCGGCGGCCATACCAGCGTGCCCTCGGCCTCGCCCCGGTAATATTCAGCCTCGCCGTCCGGCAAGGCGAGGCAGATGACGGCGACGAAGCGGCCGGTGCGCTGTGAGGGCTTGGTCGCGCCGGCCTCCTGCAGCGCGGTCTCCGTCTTCTGCATGGCCATGCCGAAATCGCGGGTGCCATCCGGCTTCTCGGCCCAGTTGGCGGTATAGACGCCCGGCGCGCCGTCGAGCGCGTCGACGCAAAGCCCGGAATCGTCCGACAGCGCGGGCAGGCCGGTCGCCTTGGCGGCGGCGAAGGCCTTGATATAGGCGTTCTCCTCGAAGGTCGTGCCGGTCTCGTCCGGCTCGGGCAGGCCGTATTCCTTGGCCGATTTCGCCTCGAAGCCGAACGGCGCCATCAGGTCGGCGAATTCGCGCAGCTTGCCGGCATTGTGGCTGGCGACGACGATCTTCCTTCCGTTCAAAGAATGCATCAGAAACTCCAGATCCTTGGCTCGGCGAACTCGATCGAATTGCCCGAAGGGTCGCGGATATAGATCGAGTGCCCGCCTTGCGGCCATTCGAAGTCGCTTTCGATGGCGATGTTGTTCGCGGCGAGATGCTTGCGCCATGCGGCGATTTCGTCGGCGGTAGCCGCAAAGCAGAGATGCCCCTCGCCGGCCGTGCCATGCGGCGGCACTTTCAGCCGGGCGTCAGGCGCCGGAGGGATTTTGGTCGCCTCGGCGTTGAAGAGAAGCAATACGCCGTCACCGCAACGGAAGAAGACATGGCGCCCCTCGACCTTGCCCAGTGGCTCGAGGCCGATGATGTCGCGGTAGAAGGTTTCGGCGGCAGCCAAATTGGTGACGTAGAGAGCTGATTCCAAAATTGCAGAGGGTATCACGAGGCCCCCCTCTCTGCCCTGCCGGGCATCTCCCCCTCAAGGGGGGAGATTGGCAGCTTTGTCGTAGGCACCCATTCTGCAACGCCGGTGATTGGCGAAAGCCGCGGCGAAATCCAATCTCCCCCCTTGAGGGGGAGATGGCCGGCAGGCCAGAGAGGGGGGCCTAGGCTCGGCATTGGAAACCCTACGCCACCGCCATCTGCTGCAGGCTCACCAGCCGCGAAATGCCCTTCTTGGCCAGTCCCATCAGCGCCGCGAACTGCTCCTCGGAGAAAGGCTCGCCTTCGGCCGTGCCCTGGATCTCGACGATGCCGCCCTTGCCGGTCATGACGAAATTGGCGTCGGTGCCGGCTGAGGAATCCTCGAGATAATCGAGGTCGATGACCGGCTGGCCGTCATGGATGCCGCAGGAGATCGCCGCGACATGGTCCTTGAGC
>NZ_RZSA01000044.1:0-13690 GCF_003998075.1 Mesorhizobium sp. M2A.F.Ca.ET.037.01.1.1
TGGCGCGCCGCCGACGAGCTTCACCTCACCCGCAGCGCCGTCTCGCATCAGCTACGGCTGCTTGAGCGCGACCTCGGCTTCGATCTCCTGCAGCGCATCGGCAAGGGCGTGGCGCTGACGCCGCGCGGCCAGCGCTACGCGGCCGACGTCAGGAAGGCGCTGACCGTGCTCGGCGACGCGGGGACGCACAACAACGGTGCCGGCGTCGGCGGGTCCTTCGCCATCTCCTGCCCGCCGGGCTTCGCCTCGATGTTCCTGTGCACGCATATCGGCGAGTTCCAGCAAATGTATCCGGATGTGGCGCTGTCGGTGCTCACGCCGCGGCGGCTCGACGACGTCTCAAATCCGGACGCCGACGCCTTCATCGCCTTCGGGGTCGGCAACTGGCCGAACCGGGCCGTGGAACTGCTCTGCGAAGTCTCCTTCACGCCGCTCTGCAGTCCAAGGCTGCTCAACAAGGTCGGCGGCTTTTCCAAACCCGCCGACGTGCTGCGCGCCAGCCTGCTCCATCTCAGCGACACCGAGGACTGGGCGCGCTGGCTGGCGCTGTCCAAGGTGGAAAATCCCGATACCGAAGGCGGCATCTTCTTTTCCGACATGAACCTCGTCTTCTCGGCGGCGATCGCCGGCCAGGGCATTGCGCTGGGCGACGAGCTGACCGGCCGCCAGGCGCTGAGCGAAGGCCGGCTGGTCAAGCCTTTCGAGGCGACCATCCCCTCGCCGCGCTCCTATTTCCTTGTCTTCGAGCACGCCAAGGCGGGGCACCCGGTGCTCAACGCCTTCGGCGACTGGCTGAGGGCGAAGCTGTCGGAGAGCAGGGTTTAGATTGAGTGCTGCCGCCCTCTCCGGTCGTCATCCTCGGGCTTGACCCGAGGATCCATGCCGTGACGTTGGCCGAAGTGTGCGGCGGGCGAGAATTCTGGACCGTTGCAACGCTCGTGTGTAACGGTGTGGATTCCAGGGTCTGCGCGCGTCGCTTCGCTCCTTGCTCCGCCCTGGAATGACGAGGGCATGAAGGCTTTCGCCAATCGCGAACGTTAGTGAGCGCCGAACGCCCGCGTCTGCACACGCTGTTGCCACCTGCCAATACGGGTCACCCGTGAATCAAATTTGCCGATCAGGCGAAAACTATTCGGTTGCGGTGAGCCGCAGCCATGCCTACGATTTCATTGGGAACTGAGGAAAGAGCCAGGATGCAGCAACCCGGCCGGGCCGCAGAAATCAAAGCGAACGGGATCGGCAAGAGCTTCGGCTCGTTCCGGGCGCTCGATAACCTGTCGCTCGATATCGGCCGCGGCGAGTTCCTGACGCTGCTTGGCCCTTCCGGCTCCGGCAAGACCACTTTCCTGATGATCCTAGCTGGCTTCGTGCAGCCGAGCGAGGGCAGGCTTTTCAGCGACGGTGTCGACATCACCAACCGCCCGGCGGAGCAGCGCGCCGCCGGGATGGTGTTCCAGGGCTATGCGTTGTTCCCGCATATGAGCGTGGAGCAGAACATCGCCTTCCCGCTCAGAGTGCGCAAGAAATCCGCCTCGGAAATCAAGAGCCGTGTCGGCGAGATGGTCGAGCGCGTCGGCCTCAAGGGGCACGAGAAGAAACTGCCGGCACAGCTTTCCGGCGGCCAGCAGCAGCGCGTGGCGCTGGCCCGTGCGCTGGTGTTCGAGCCGGGCGTGCTGCTGCTCGACGAGCCGTTCTCGGCGCTGGACAAGAGCCTGCGCGGCCAGATGCAGGCCGAGATGAAGCGGCTGCACCAAGAGACCGGCACAACCTTCGTCTTCGTCACCCACGACCAGAGCGAAGCGCTGGCGCTGTCCTCGCGCGTCGCCATCTTCAACCACGGCAAGCTCTTGCAGGTGGGCCGGCCGGATGAGGTCTACGACCGGCCGGCGAACCGCTTCGTCGCCGAGTTCCTGGGCGAGATCAACATGCTGCCGGTGAAGGGCGTGCGCCCCGCCGACAATGGCGCCACGGGGCTCTGCGAGGACCGCGCGGTCAACATGCGCTGCAAGGCGGAGGCGATCAAAGGCGACGCCATCCTCGCCATCCGCCCCGAGGACATGTCGATCGCGCCGGAAGCGTCGGTCAACCAGAACGGCATTGCCGCGACGGCCGTCGCCTCGACCTATCTGGGCGCGGCGACCAAGCTCGACCTCACCACGCGCCAGGGCGCCAGGGTCACCGTTTCGGTGCCGAACGAAGTGGCTGCGGCGGCGCTCAGCAAAGGCAATTCGGTCTGGCTTACATGGCCAGCGGAGAAGGGTTTCCTCCTTCCGGATGGAGGACAGTAAGCACCGCCGTCGCGGCCAGACACATCACCGCGGCGGCTTCCGGTTCAAATCAACGACAAACAAGGGGAACTGACATGAGCGATACAAAGAAACAGACGATCGAATCCCTCGCCGAGCGGACCAAGCGCGGCGAGATCTCACGCCGCCAGTTTGCGCAACTAGCGGGCTTGGCGCTCGCCGGCACGCCGCTGTTGTTGCGCTCGACCGGCGCCTTCGCCGAGACCAAAGGGCTGGTGCTGGTGAACTGGGGCGGCGACGCCATCACGGCTTACGACGCCGCTTACGGCCAGGCCTTCACCAAAGACACCGGCATCCCGGTCAAGATGGACGGCTCGGGCCCGACGGAAGGCGCCATCGCCGCGCAGTTCAAGAGCGGCGCGCCGACCTGGGACCTGGTCGACGTCGACCCGTTCTCGGCGATCACGCTGGGCGGCCAAGGCATGCTCGAGCCGATCGACTACAAGATCGTCGACAAGAGCAAGATGCGGCCGGGCTTCGGCTGGGAGTATGCAGCCTCCACCTACTTCTTCTCCTATGTGATCGCTTACGACTCGCAGAAGTTCGGCTCCAACGCGCCGACCGGCATGGCCGACTTCTTCGACGTCAAGAAATTCCCAGGCAAGCGCTCGCTCTACAAATGGGGCGTGTCGAGCTGGGAAGCCGCACTTCTGGCCGACGGCGTCGCGCCTGCCTCGCTCTATCCGCTCGATCTGAAGCGCGCGCATGACAAGATCGCCGCCTTCAAGGAAAACGTCGTCTCCTATTGGGGCGGCGGCGCCGAAAGTCAGAGCGTGCTGCTCAACGGCGAGGCCTCGATGGCGATCGTCTGGTCGACGCGCGCCTCGCTGATCGAGCAGGACTCCGGCGGCCAGATCAAGTTCATCTGGGACCAGGGCCTGATCTCGCCCGGCGCGCTGGCGGTGCTCAAGAACAACCCCGGCGGCAAGGACGCGGCGATGAAGTTCATCGCCAGCACGCAGGATCCGCAGAAGGAGTTGGTGATGTTCGACAAGCTCGGCCAGGGTCCGGCCAATCCGGCGGCCGACGCGCTGATCCCCGCCGACAAAAAGCGCATCAATCCCGTCGATCCGGACAACATGAAGAAGCAGATCGCGCTCGACATGGAGTGGTACGCCAAGAATTACGGCGCCGCGCTCGACGAATACACCAAGATCATCTCCGCCTGATCAGGGCGGAGACTTTCTCACTGATGAGAGGCACCCTCTCCGACAGGATGGGCGCGGCGCTGCTGATGGCGCCGCTGCTTCTGTTCCTGGTCCTTGCCTATGCCTGGCCGTTCCTCGGCGTGGTGAAGTGGAGTTTTACGCTTCCCACGCCCGGGCTCGGCCAGTACCATGCTTTGCTCACCGACGACCTGGTGCAGTCGGTATTCATCCGCACGCTGCGCATCGCGGCGATCGTCACTCTCATCTCCGTCACCGCCGCTTACGCCATCACCGTGGTGTGGGTGCGCGGCAGTCCGCTGCAGCGCGTGCTGGCCGAATTCTGCATCCTGGTGCCATTTTGGATCTCCGTACTCACCCGCGCCTTCGGCTGGGTGGCGCTGCTCTCCAATCGCGGCCTGATCAACACCTGGCTGCAATCGATCGGCTTCATCTCCGAGCCGCTGACACTGGTGCGCAACGAATTCGGCGTCATCGTCGGCATGTCGCATTTTTTGATCCCCTTCGCGGTGTTCCCGCTGGCGTCCGCCATGCGCAGCCTGGACGAGCGCGTGCTGCTCGCGGCGCGCGGGCTCGGCTCCAGCCGCATGCGCACCTTCTGGACCGTGTTCGTGCCGATGACGCGCTCCGGCATCATCGGCTCGGCGATGATCACCTTCGTGTTCTCGCTGGGCTTCTTCGTCACGCCGGCAATCCTCGGCGGCGGCCGCAGCGTGATGATCGCGGAGCTGATCTATCTGCGCATCTTCCAGAGCCCGGACTGGGGGCTGGGGGCGGCGATCAGCGTCGTGCTGGTGGTGTTCGTCGGCGCGCTGATGGCGCTGCTTTTCCGCTACGTCAAACCGAAGCAGCTGGTGTAGCCAAGATGCCGACCTATCGTCCCGGCCCCGTCTCGCTCGCCCTCGCCGTGCTGGTGGCGCTGTTCCTCCTGATGCCGCTGCTTGCCGTCATCCCGGTGTCGCTGACGCCGAGCCGCATGCTGACCATGCCGACGGGTGAACTGTCGCTGCGCCACTACCACTCGCTGATCGAGGATCCGCGCTGGCTGGAGTCCATCCTGCTGTCGATCCGGATCGGCGTGGTGAGCAGCGCGCTCTCCACGGTGCTTGCCCTCACCTTCAGCCTCGGCGTCTGGATGTTCCAGCCGCGCTTCACCGCGGCCCTTGTCGGCTTCGTGCTGCTGCCCATGGTGGTGCCGCCGGTGGTCTCGGCGGTGACGCTCTATTTCCTGCTCACCTCGGTCTCCGGCCTCACCTCGTTCTTCGGCTACGATACATGGCTCGGTGTCGCCATGGCGCATTCGGTGATGACTGTGCCTTTCGCCACGGTGCTCATCCTGGTGTCGCTCAGCCAGCTCGACCGGCGCATCGATCTTGCCGCGCGCGGCCTTGGCGCCAGCGTGTGGGAGCGCGCGACGCGCGTCATCATACCCAACATCAAATTCGGCATCGTCACCGCCGCGCTGCTCTCCTTCGTGCTTTCCTGGGAAGAGATCGGCGTGACGCTGTTCATCACCTCGGTGAATGCGATCACGCTGCCGCGCCTGATGTGGATGGGCCTGCGCGACAACATCGATCCGGCGATCGCGGCGCTTTCGGTGATCCTGATCGTCATCACGGTGCTGGTGCTGGCGGTGAGGAGCGTGATCGCCAGACAGAAGGCGTCGCCGTAGAGCGGTTGCGTTCACGGAAACAGCGGACCGTTCTCTCTCTTGACGCGGCCCATGCGGGAACCCGCCCACACCTCCCTTGAATTGCCCTGGGAACTGCCCCGGTCCAGAAACGAAAGAGGCCCGCCAGGAGCGGCGAGCCTCTTTACGGAGCCGAAGTGGAAGCTCGGCACCGTGATGATCCGGGGGTGTGGATCGACTCGAAGTCTAGCCAACAGGGCTCAGCCGGGCGACTTACAAATCCGTAACCTGCGGTCGGTCTGTGTGCCCAACCGGCCAAGAAAAGCCTGTTCTATCAGCGGCTTGCGGAGAGCATCCGACATCGAGACAGCGCTTGTCAAAGAAACGTGATGAACCGTCTGTCCGGCCGGCGGGACGGCGGAGCGGCTTGGAAATGCAGGGGAACCGGGCGGCGTCCCGACACGGCCCGCTTCATTGCAGTCTGCGCCATCAAGGCGCCGCGCCGGACGAAGGCCCCCCGGCCTCGCCCGTGCGTAGCAGTCCGTTCAGGCGGCCTGCGGCCGCCGCATCCTCTCGACGAAGGCCTGCCTTGCCGGTCCGGCAAGCGGCTTGTCCGTGGTCAGCAGGCCATCGAGCAACGCCAGAAGTTCGCGCGCTGCCGAAGACTTGCAGGAATAATAGACCATTTGACGATCACGGCGGGTTTCTACAAGGCCAAACCTGCGCAGTTTGGCCAGGTGTTGCGACAGCGCTGATTGGCTGAGTTCGACCTTGTCGGCGAGCACGCCGACAGAGAGTTCGCCCTCGGCGAGGTAGTTCATGATGAGCAAACGCTTTTCGTTGCCCATCACCGCAAGAAAGGCTGCCGCGCTTTCTGCGTTGGCGGTAAGTTTCTTGGTAACCATCGATTTCCCCATGCTTCATGCTCTTCCGAAGGCCATGGGGGCAATGGCTTCAGAATTCCAGAGCGTTGATGAGCCTGCCCCGGTTTGGACGCGGGACCTGCCCTGCTTCTTTTCGACCAGAACCCCTTCGTAACCCGGTTGCCACCACGTCGAGGTTGCTGGTCTCGGACAGAACGCGCGGCGCTTTTTCGGGCTCAAGTCAATGCAGACTCGGAAAAATTCCGCGCTGCTAATACGTATCAGCGCAGCGCTCGTTCGGCAAGAATATAACGAGGCCGGCAAAACAGCGGCCAGCCTCAGGGCAAGAGCGGCGTCAGCCGAAGCGCATGGCAAGGATACCTTGCAGCGACTCACGCTCAACCTTCAAACATGCTAATATTAGCCGGGCAAAAAAGGAGCCCGGCGCAAGGAGGAAGCCATGTCCATCGCGTCCAATGCCCGCAACACATTCACTCCCGACGAGACGGCCATGCTTGGCCGTGTCTATGAGAATGGCAGCGTCGAGGGCGAGACTACCGAGCAGAAGGAAGCACGCGCCTCGCGCATCCTGGCCAATTACATGGCCGGCATCACCGACGAGGCGGAGTTGATCGAGCTTTCGCGCAGGCCGCTTGGAAGATGAGCAACGTGGTCCGCCCACGCGAGGCGGCTTCACGGTGAGTTGACGTTCCGGCACGGAACGCAACGGCAGAATATCGTGTTCCGACATGTTCGGGAGGTTTCGCGATGATCCAGGGATGGTTCTCCAAGCCGGTTGAAGTCGCCGTCGGCCTTTCCGGGTCGATCCGCCACATCTCCAACGCCGAACAAGCCGCCGAGCTGCTGACCGGCCAATGGCGCGATGCCGGCAGTGCGCTGCATGGCGAGGCGCTGCGGGCCTGCCGCCGCGCGATCCGCGGCGACGTCACGGCCGATGCCGCCAGGGAGGCCTTCATCGCCGCCGCGCGCGAAGCGCATGTACTGGTCGAATAGGGCATGGCAGCGCCTTATTACACGCGCCTGCCTATCGATAGAAAAGCCACAAAAGCACCAGCACCGCGAACACTGCCGGAGAGAGCAGGATTCCAGGCCGAAAAATGCACATGGCCAGGGAAAGCGGCGTGAGCATGCCTGGCCGCGCCGATCCCTATCGGTTGCGCGCGTTGACGGGAAGGCGACACGCTGTTCGAAACGCGCGCAAACGATCCGCTTCAGCATGCGCGCGGTTTTGCCGGACCTCGTCGTAGAGCCCGAAAGCGGTCGCCATCAATGTCGCGGCGGTCATGGCGAGTGCAAGCACGGCGATAATCATGAGAGGTTTTCCCGCGTTTCATCAGCCTGGCGGATTCATTAGCGCAGCCTGCGAGGGTGCTGCAGTGACTTTGGTCACACGATTTTCAGCCGTCCGGAATCGCTGAAGAGCCCGTCCCGACGCTGCCCATCGTCGCCTCGAAATTCTTCGGAACCTAATGCGCGGTGGTTGGTTAATGCGCGGGTCCGCAATCGCCTCACGGACCTGCATCGGACGCCATCCGGCACCGATTGCTTGCTCAAAAAGACAATCATAAGAAACGGAGGAAGTGATGAACGATGTCTGGTTTTCCGAACCAGTCGTGATCGATTTCCAGCCAAACGGCCAACGCAAGGTATCGAGCTGCTTCGAGGCGATGGAATGCCTCGACCTACGTTGGCCGGGACAGGCGCGCGACGGCGCCTGGCGCTCGGCGAGCCGCGTCTGCCGTGACGCGCTTGACGGGCTGCGCAGCCCGGTGGAAGCCCGCAAGACGCTGCGCAAGGCGGCGAAGATCGCCGGACTGCTGGCGTAGCCTCGATTTCTCCATGCCCGTTGCGGTTTCGCGCGGGCTTTCCTTTCCATACAAGGGAAGTTACGGCCGGCGCATACTGCGGAACGCGTTAAAGCACGCATCCCGTGGGGTACATGAAAACGCCGGCCGCTCGGCCTAGGGGCTGCCTGACGGGTTCAGGCCTTTCCATTTCGGCGAGTCGGGCGCCGGGCCGCAACGCAAGCGCCGGAGCATGGTGAACGAGCGGTTACTATCCACAGGGCATGGTCAACGGGGCCAGGCAGGCAGACTGCGGCCTTTTCAGGCGAAACCGCCAAGCACTTCTGGAAACTGCACGGCCATTGCGCCTTCATCCGCCTGCCTGGCATAGATCGCGTGCATCCTGCTGCCGTCATATCTGGCCCTGCGGCGCTGCACGTCCTTGCCGAACAGGCCGGCAACCGCGTCGAACCGCCGGAGGAAGCGCTTCACCACGCCGCGTTCGAAGGGTATGCGCTGCTCGAAAGGCCTGCCCCAGGGCGTGTCCCTTGCCAGATCCCGCCAGATGCGCAGCGCTTCCAACTCGACCCCGACCTGATTGCCCCACGGCTTGCCGCCCGCGAAATGCCTGGCCCAGGCTTGCGAGAAGCCCCCCAATTCTCCGAGCGACTGCAGGTTCCAGTTTGGATGCATCGTCTGCCATTTGCCCTCGAAGACGACGTTCAGGGCATTTTGGTCGTTCATGCTTCCGTCAATAGCGGTCTTTCGCGTGCGCTCCAGCAGCGCATTCTCCCGGACAGCGTTCATATCGAAGACGACGACGCCCGAATTGAAATATGGCGCGCCTGGCGCCAGCTTGAGCTTCTGCCGGTAAGAGGGCCGGAAATACATGTAGTCGTCGTGGGCGGCGAGCAGCGGGGCGCGCAGCCGCTGCCTGGCAAGGTCATTGATGTCCCGGTTGAAGAGAACGTCGCAGTCCGTGTATGCGATGCGGTCATACGGCTCGAAAACCGGAAGCCGATCGGCGAAAAGCCGAATGTAAGCGGCAATGCTGTAGGTTCCGAAGCGAAAGCCGAAATTCGTCATGAACTCGGCGACATCGACCAGTTCGACCTTGCCTTCCAGCAGATGCCGGGCGACTTCAAGATCCGCCTGGCTCGCGCCGGTGTAGAGCAGAAAGCCGTCGATTGGGGTGGAGACATCCAGTATCCGGCGCGCCGTCAGGCAGGCGTATGGGAAGTAGCCGGCATCCGTCGCCAGGAAGAAACACGACTTCATCGTTCCGCTAACCGCCGCCCGTCATTTCGTTGCGGTGCCTGCCACAGAATGCCTCTCGATAAAAGCCTCGATCGGGCCGGTAAGCAGATCCGCCTCGCGTTTGACCTTGCCATCGTCCCAACGCCACCATTGGATGGCGAGCAGCTTTGAGATGACGTCCTGCGAAAAGTGATATCTGATCAGCCTTGCCGGCGAGCCGCCGACAATCGCGTAAGGCGGCACGTTCTTCGTGACCACCGCCCCTGCCCCGACGACAGCGCCGTCGCCGATCTCGACGCCCGGCAAAATCATGGCGCCGTTGCCGATCCAGACGTCATTGCCCACGGTGATGCCAGCCGGCTTGCTGTCTTCCGCGATCGGCTCCGGCTGCTTCAGCAGCCGGCTGTAAATCGGAAACGTGGTAGCGCTCGCGGTCGGATGATGGCCGGAGCAAATGAAAAGCACCCGGCCGGCAACCGAGCAGAAGGCCCCGACCCGCAGCGGGGCTTCCTTTGCGGGAAACAGGACCTTTCGCCATGTCACGCCATAGGTGTGGCGGCCAACCGTCACATGCTCCGGCAACTTGGAACGCGCGTCCTTGAACCATCTGGAAATCGTCGACATCTGCAAACCTCAGCGGCAGCCGTGCAGCGACATAGCCGCTGTTAGATATAACCTACAAGCCCAGGGAACTGGCTGTACGCACCTTGGCCGAATCGCGAGGCTGTCAGGCGGGAAGGTAGTTCCGGCAATGAGACCTCTTGGAATGCAAGTCGCAGTCAGCTACTGACAGCGATGCCCAACATCCGGTGGTACTGCCGAGTGAGAAGATCATGGAGGAAAAGGCTGCGTTCGATTTACCTGCTGAGGAATTCGTAAGGCGATTTGAGAGAACGGATGACACATGAAATGCTTGGTAATCAACCTTGATCGATCACCTGACAGGTTGAACCAGGCAACCTCCGAATTCGCGAAGATCGGCATCGCTTTTGAGCGCGTTGCGGCGGTCGATACGTCCAGCGAGCCCTCGAATTTTCCTGCCGCTCGCCGCCTCACCAAGCCAGAGATTGCATGCTTTCTCAGCCATCGTAAGTGCTGGCAAATGATCGCAGATGGCGCCGAGCAATATACCGCAATCTTTGAGGATGACGTCGTTTTCAGGAGCGATGCCGGACCATTCCTGTCCGATGACAGTTGGGTCCCGCGCGATGCCGACATCGTCAAGCTCGAGACGTTCTTCGGTCAGGTCAGATTGGCGCGCCTTGCGTCCATTGGGAACGGCCATTCGATTGGCCGGCTGGTCGGCGAGCATCTCGGTACGGCCGGCTATGTCATTTCCAAGGCTGCGGCTGAAAAGCTGCTTCAGCGGACAAAACGCCTGAAGGAACCGGTCGATCTCGCATTGTTCAGCCCGAATTCGCTGATGTGCGCCCGCAATACAACCTATCAGGTGACACCGGCCCTTTGCGCACAGCACCGTTTTCTTTCTGAACGAAATACGATGCCGACGATCATCCAAACGGCACCGCATCGCCCCAAAAGCGTAACCACGAAAGTTCGTGGGGAATTGTCGCGGCTGTTCGCCCATTGCCGAAACGGAACCTTTTGGCGAACCCAGCGGGTCGATTTGAGTCTAGGCTGGACGCCTGACGCACATCCCGCTGGCCGATCTTCGCAAAAGCTAAAACCCCGAGGTTGACCTAACGTCGCTAGGTCAGCGAAACTCGAGTTGCTTGATTTCTCGGCGGCTTCGAGCAAAGGGGCATGCGAAGGCCCGCCGATTGCCGGCTGCCTACGAGAACCAGCATGGCACTCAAACTAATAGCCGACGGACTAAGCAAAAATCGATTGGTCATCCAGCTAAAGGCGCTCAGAAACGAGTTCGCCTATAAAAGCTTCGAATATCGAGGGCGTGCGTCTGGGCGCCTGCTTGCAAAACAGTTGCACGACGCCGGGGTGTCGCGCGTGTGCATCACGGTCGCCTTCAACGTACCCTGGGTGATCGATGCTTTGACGAAGGCGTGGGAGATGCATTCGCCAGGGATGACGCTGGTCGTCGTCGACAATTCTACGAAGGCCCAGGCGAGAGCGGCCATCGCACAGATCTGCAAGATGCGCGGCGTGCCCTACCTTGCCTTGCCGATGCGGGTCGAAAAACACCTGTCGAGATCGCATGGAACGGCGATCACCTGGGCGTTTCACAACATCGTGCGCCATCTGAAGCCGGAGTTCTTCGGCTTCATCGATCACGACTGCTTCCCGGTCGTGCCGTTCGATATCCCGTCCAATCTGGCCGGCAAAGTCGTGTATGGCCGCAGGGCATACGGTACCGAAAATCACGTCTACAAGGCCAAGCCGGACGATCGGCACTGGAATTTGTGGGCAGGCTACTGCTTCTACCGGTTCTCCGCCGTGGCCGCCTATAAACTGAATTTCGAACCCCGCATAAATCTCGGCCTCGACACCGGCGCAGCCAACTGGGCGATCCTCTATTCGAAACTTGCCGAGGCGGATGTCGCCGTGGCAACCGTGGAACAGCGGCCAATGACGATGGCCGGCGCGGTCGGGCACCACGAGTTCATCGACGGCGCCTTCTTTCACCTCGCCGGCGTGTCCTACCCCGAAAGACCGGGCTATCACCATCGAACGGCGGAGCACCGGGAAATGCTCCGGGATTATGTGTGGAACACTTATCTGGGCGGCCCGGCCGGGCAGGCCGTGAGCGATTTCTGAAGGCCGACCGCCCTCGTTCCAGTCCTTCAGAGCGCGCAGCGACGCTCGGATCTGGTTGTTTCTAGATACGGTCAGGCGGGCCGACGAGCTTCGCAATCGCCTCGTCGATCCCAATCCTTCCTTGACGTCCCAGCGTATCCGGATCGCGAAAGTCGATCCAGCCTTCGTTGAAGCCGTCCAGCATGCGCATGCGCATTTCGGGATGGCGCATGCCCTGCTCGCGGAAGATCGTCTCCCAGCGCTCGCGCGGGACTGTGCGTGCCTCGACCTCGCGGCCGAGCGCCTTGGCAAGGGCGGCGGCGATTTGGTTCGGCGACACCCTGTGTCGCGCTTCCAGTTCGATCACCCGGTGGCCGCTCCAATCCTCAGGCAAGAGTTCCGCAGCGGTTCTGCCGACATCGGCGGCCGAGATCATCGCGACCGGCCGATCGAGCGGCTGGAGGTAGCTGTCGATCACGCCCTGATCGCGCGCCGAGGCGAGGTCCCACTGGGCATTTTCCATGAACCAGGCGGCGCGCAGGAACGTCACGGCCACGGGCAGATCGGCGAGCGCCTCTTCCAGCAGGCGCAACACATTGAGCAGATTGGGCTGCGTGGCGTCCGCGCCGATCGTCGACAGCACGACCACCTTGGGCGGCAGCGCCCTGTGCAGCGCCTCGCGGACGACGGCGATCTTCGGCAGCACGTCCGGGAAATCGGGTTCGGAATCATAGACCGGCGGCAACAGGATGAACGCGCCCTCGCCGCCCGAAAGCGCCGCGGCCAGAGGCCCGGGATCGCCGAGATCGGCGACGGCGACCTCGCAGCCTTTGGCCAGCCACCGCGCGCCCTTGGCTTCGTCGCGGACAACGGCCCGAACCTTGTGGCCCGATGCCAGCAGCGTTTCGGCAAGAACCCCGCCGATGCGGCCGGTAATGGCGGTAACTGCGTACATGATCTTTCCTTCGTTTGTGGTGGTTGAACGGGATCACGGCCGGCGGCCACGACGGGCCGGCGGTCTCTGGCCGGTCTTTTCACACCCTTGGCTTGCTGATCACAGCGCCGATATGTCATCATAATCCGGACTCCAGGTTGGGAATAGCGCATGTCTTATGACGGAAGATTGCTGTCCGGCGTGACGGTGCTGATGGCGGTGGTCGAAGCCGGCTCGATGGCGCGGGCAGCGGACTCGCTCGGCATGACCGCCTCAGGCGTCGGCCGCGCCATCCAGCGGCTGGAAGCCCGCATCGGGGTGCGGCTGCTCGACCGCACGACCCGCACCATGCACCTGACGGACGAAGGGCGGCGCTTCCACGAGCGGGTCGGCCCTCACCTCGACGGCATCGAGGAGGCGGCGGTCGGGGCCACCGGCGCCACCTCGGTGGTTCGCGGCAGGCTGCGCGTCAATGTCGACCCGTTCTTCTCGCAGCTGGTGCTGGCCGGGCACGCGGGCCGGTTCCTGGCGCTCTATCCGGAGCTTCGCCTCGAGCTCATCATGCGCGACGCGGTGGGCGACCTGGTGGCGGACGGGTTCGATCTTGCCTTGCGCTTCGGCGATCCGCCGGCCGGCTCATTCACCGCGCGCAAACTGTTCGAGACGCGCGTACTCACCGTCGCGGCGCCCGCCTATGTCGAGCGCCGAGGGCGTCCGCGGCACCCTGCCGACCTGCCCGACCACTACGCCATCGATTTCTGGGACGCCGCGCATGGCCGCGCCTATGAGTGGGAATTTCGCCGCGGCAACGAGGCGCTGCCGGTCAGCGTTCGGACCAGGCTGATGACCTCCGACGCGCCGACCATGCTCAACGCCTGCCTGTCCGGTGCCGGCATCGCGCAGGTGCTGGAATTCGCCACGCGCGAGCAGGTGCGCGACGGCCGGCTGATCGACCTGTTTCCGGATTGGTCCGACGAGCTCTTCCCGCTCCACGCGATCTACCCTTCGCGACAATAC
>NZ_RZSA01000450.1:0-5094 GCF_003998075.1 Mesorhizobium sp. M2A.F.Ca.ET.037.01.1.1
CTCGTAGGGTATCTCAGGCTGCGCGCCTTTCTCACCACGCTGGTCACCTTCATCTTCGGGCGGGCGCTGTTCGACATATTGGTCAGCACCTATGCCGCCGATGTGCAGCTTTCCCAGGCCTCGTCCGACGTGCTCGATTTCATCGGCGACGGGACATTCTGGGGCCTGTCGATTTCGGTCTGGCTGGCCGTCATCCTCGCCATCGTCACGCATATCGCGCTGACGCGCTCGCGGCCGGGTTGGCACGTGCTGGCGGTGGGCGGCTCGCGGCGCTCGGCGCACAATGCCGGCATCCGCGTGCGCCGCACCGTCTTCATGACCTATGTCTTTTCCGGCTTCTGCTCATCGATCGGCGGGTTCCTCATCGCCTGCCGTCTGAGCGGGGCGGGCCCGGGCACCGGCCTCAACCTGGAAATCATGGCGCTGACGGCGGCGGTGGTCGGGGGCGTAAGCCTCGGCGGCGGGCGAGGCTCTGTGGTCAAGGGCCTGATGGGCGCCATCATCGTGCTCACCATGACCAACGGCCTGATCCGGCTCGGCTACGGCACCGGCACCAACCAGATGGTGCTCGGCATCCTGCTCGCGGTCGCCGTCACCATCGACATCCGCTGGCTGAAGAACCGACACAAGGTGCTGAACGAGGTCTATGTCGCGCCGGTCTATCTCAAGATGGGCGAGACGCAATCGGCCGCGCCCGGCTCCGGCACGCCCTACGAGCTCGACAACCGGCTGTCGGCAGCGGACCATATCGGGCTCGGCGAGCTGGAGGGACCGGAAGATGTTATCCTCGATCGTGACGACCATCTCTATTGCGGCACACGCCACGGCGAGATCGTTCGCTTCTTCGCGCCGGACTATGTGAAGTCGGAAGTGTTTGCCCATATCGGCGGCTTTCCGCTGGGCCTTGCTTTCGACAAGCAAGGCAATCTGATCAGCTGCGTCGGCGCCATGGGGCTCTATTCGGTCTCGCCGGAGCGCGAGGTGAAGCGCCTTTCGGCCGAAACGTCGCGCTCCTGGACCTCGATCGTCGATGATGCGCGCCTGCGCGACCCGAACGACTGCGACATCGCGCCGGACGGCCGCATCTATTTCACGGATTCCACCAAGCGCTATGACGCGCATGACTGGGCGCTGGACTCGATCGAGAACCGCGCCACCGGACGCCTGCTGGTCTATGATCCGAAGGACGGCTCGACGAAGACGCTGCTCGACGGTTATCGCTACACCAACGGGGTCTGCATGGCGCATGACGGCAAGTCGCTGTTCTTCGCCGAAAGCTGGGCCTGCCGCGTGCATCGCTACTGGCTGGAAGGGCCGAAGGCCGGCACCGCCGAATGCGTCATCCGCGACATGCCAGGCTATCCCGATAACATCAATCGCGCGTCGGACGGCAATTACTGGATGGCCTGGCTCGGCATGCGCACGCCGAGCTTCGACCTGTCGCTACGCCACCCAGATATGCGCAAGCGCATGACGCGGCGCCTGCCGCAGGACGAATGGCTGTTTCCCAACATCAACACCGGCGGCGTGGTGAAGTTCAACGAGAAGGGCGGCATCGTTGAGACGCTCGGCGATCTTTCCGGCAACGCGCATCCGATGGTGACGTCGATGCGCGAGCACAAGGGCTATCTGTTCGTCGGCGGCATCCTCAACAACCGCATTGGCCGCTACAAGATTTCGGGCGCCGACCCGAACTGGACCAGCCCCGCTTCCTATTGGGGAGCAAGACCATGATCCTCGATCCGATCCTGGATGTCTTTCGCGGCAGGGCGGTCACCATTCCGCCACTCGACGGCGCCTTCCGCCCCAACACGCGGCTGGATGACCTGCCTGCCTTCGCCGAATTGAGCGAGCCGGACAATCTGCTGTCGGCGGTCGGCCGGCTGCTCGTCTCCAGCGGCAATGCCGTCCTTGCGATCGCGGCCGGTGCCGAGGCTGTCGTGGTCGAGACATTTCAGTCGCCAGTCACCGCGCTGGCACTGTCGCCAGAGGGGGACCTGACTGCCGGATTGGAAAACGGCAAGCTGCTGATTGCCGGCAAGGAGGTTTCGCTGCCGGCCGAATTAAGGTGCATCACCGCGCTTGCCTATGCCGATGACGGCACGCTGTGGCTGGCCAATGGTTCGGCCCAGCACCTGCCTTCGCAATGGGCGGCCGACCTGATGAAGAAGGGCGCGTCCGGCTCGCTGTGGCGGCGCGGGGCAGGGGGCATCAGTTTCCAGAGGATCGCCGGTGACATCGCCTTTCCTTATGGGCTGCATCCGATCGGCGCCGACGTGCTGGTGAGCGAAAGCTGGCGTCACCAGCTTGTTCGCTTCGACGGATCGAACGGCAACCGCTCGACGGTGCTGACGCATCTGCCCGGCTATCCCGCGCGGCTTTCGCCGGCCGGCGATGGTGGCGCCTGGCTGACGCTGTTTGCGCCACGCAACCGGCTGATCGAATTCGTGCTGCAGGAAACGCATTATCGCCAGGACATGATCGATCAGGTGCCGCCGGCCTACTGGATCGCTCCCGCGCTCGCCTCCAGCCGCAGCTTCCTCGAGCCGCTGCAATGCGGCGGCATCCGCACCATGGGCATCCACAAGCCGTGGTCGCCCAGCCGCTCTTACGGGCTCGTCGTGAAGCTGGACCCGGCCCTGCAGCCGCAATTCAGCCTGCACAGCCGCGCCAATGGCACGCGCCACGGCGTCTGCAGCGTGGCCGAACGGGATGGCCGCCTGTACGTCGCCGCGAAAGGCGGCGATTGTGTGCTGGCGCTCGATACGGGAGGTTTCTGATGGAACCGATCATCCGACTGGAAAACGTCACCAAGACCTATCGCGGCGTGCCGGCGGTGAAGAATGTCAGCTTCGATCTGAGGAAGGGCGAGATCCACGCGCTGCTCGGCGAGAACGGCGCCGGCAAGTCGACGCTGACCAAGATCATCGCCGGCGTCGTCGACGCGACGTCGGGCAAGATGTTCCACAAGGGCGTCGAGACGGCGTATGCCTCGCCACACGCCGCACTGGAAGCCGGCATCGCCATGGTGTTCCAGGAGACCAGCCTGGTGCCGTCGATGACGGTGGCGCAGAACCTCTATCTCGGTACCGAGAAATTCCTCAACCGGCTGCGCGGCACCTATATCTCGGCGCAGCAATTCCTGCAGTCGCTGAATTTTCCGGTCGACCCCAATGCCATGGTGGCGACGCTTGGCGCTGCCAAGCGTCAGATGGTCGAGATCGCGCGCGCCGTCCACCACAATGCCGAGATCATCATATTCGACGAGCCCACGGCGACGCTGACGCCCGAGGAGAAGCGCCATTTCTTCGCGCTGATCCGGAGGCTGAAGGCGCGCGGTGTCTCTATCGTCTTCATCAGCCACGCGCTGGAAGAAGCGCTGATGATCGCCGACCGCATCACCATTTTGCGCGACGGCGAACTGGTGATCACCGACGACACCTCCGCCTTCGACCGCGACAGGATCGTCGCCGCCATGGTCGGGCGCTCGCTGACGGGCCAGATCTACCGCCAGCGCGACGAGACGAAATTGCGCAAGGCCGGCAAGAAGGTGCTCTCGGTGCAGGACATCTCGATGAGCAACATCGTGCGCAACAATTCCTTCTCGATCTTCGAGGGCCAGATCACCGGCGTGTTCGGGCTGATCGGCTCCGGCCGCACCGAGACTTTCAAGATCGTCTCAGGCATCTACAAGCGCGACTTTTTGCGCGGTGGCGCGATTGAATTGGACGACAGACCGGTACGCTACCTCGTGCCGAGCGAGGCGGTGGCCGACGGCATCGTCTATGTCACCGAGGACCGCAAGAGCGAAGGCATCTTCGAGACGATGGGCATTGCGGAGAACCTGTTCGGCGGCCTGCTCGCCGCCGGCCGCGAAAAGGCCTGGGTGATCAACCAGCAGGAGATGCGCCAGCTCTCGGCCGAATGGACCAAGACGCTCAACATCAAGGCGATCAACGACAATGCGCGCGTGGTCGAGCTCTCCGGCGGCAACCAGCAGAAAGTGGTGATCGGCAAGGGGCTGGTGCAGCAGCCGCGCATCGTCATCTTCGACGAGCCGACGCGCGGCGTCGACGTCGGCGCCATCGCAGAGATCCACCAGATCATCAACCGGCTGGCCGACGAAGGTCTCGCCGTCGTCGTCATCTCGTCCTACCTGCCGGAGATCATAAACCTGTCGGACCGCATCCTTGTCTGCCGCCAGGGCCGCATCGTGGAGGAGTTCTCTCCGGCGGAGGCTACGGAGGAGAAGATTATGTATGCGGCGGTGCACTAGGGTGTGCCGATATTCAGGTGAGGCCGGCCTGCAAATGGCGAGCTCCTCCGCTTCCGGTGCTCACGTACGAAAGTACGCTCCGCTCCGGTTCTCGGAGCCCACCATTTTCGACTCGGCCTGACCTGAATCTGGACACACCCCACCGGTGCCGCCTGCCACGCCGAAAGGCGCAAGTGCCAATCAAGTGAATGGACTATCGGAGGCTATTAAGCATCCGGATTCAATCCCAGCATCTAAAACTGAAAGGAAAACGCTCATGGCCACCACAAAGCTTTTTACCGACGCCGAGGTCGAAAAGATCCCGGCGGTGAAGGCCGTGTTCGACGATATCCGGGCGACGCGGAAATCCGATTTCGTCAACAATTTCTGGCGCGGGCTGGCCAATGATCCGGCGGCGCTGAAGCGGGTTTGGAAGCAGCTCAAGGCGGTGATGGTCGCCGACAGTGCCATCGATCCGCTGACAAAGGAAATGATCTATATCGCCGTCTCGACCGCCAATGGCTGTTCCTACTGCATCCATTCGCACACCGCCGCCGCGCGGGCCAAAGGCATGACCGACGTGCAGCATGGCGAGCTGGTGTCGATCATCGGGCTCGCCGGGCAGACTAACCATCTGGTGACGGCCATGCAGATACCGGTCGACCCGCAATTCGAGGTGAAGTGAGACGCCGACTTTCCCTTCTCCCCTTGTGCAGGGCTGTCCGGGGAAAGTTAGACATAGTCGAGGCTCATCTGATCGGGAGAGCAGCGGGGGTACCTTCGACTTGGATTGACGGGCGGCGGTTTGTCGATGGCGGCGATGTGGCGCCGCTCGAACA
>NZ_RZSA01000451.1:0-5089 GCF_003998075.1 Mesorhizobium sp. M2A.F.Ca.ET.037.01.1.1
CACCAGCGCCGCTCCGATTCCGATCAAATCGGGACGGACTATCGACGCCGGAGCGAAAGCCGCCAGTTCCGGGACGCGTGCCGGAACTGGCGGCTTTCGCTCCGGCGTCGATAGTCCGTCCCGATTTGATCGGAATCGGAGCGGCGCTGGTGGTCCAACTTGGAGAACTTCTGATGATATTGGATTTGCACCGTCAGGGCCTGTCCGTGACCGCGATTGCTCGGCGAACGGGCCGCGATCCCAAGACGGTCCGCAAATACATCGAGCGCGGGCTCGAACTTCCCGCCTATGGCCCGCGACAGGCGGGGCGGCCAAACAAGATCGTGCCCTTTGTCGACTATCTGCGCGAACGGGTCTCGGCCTTTCCCGATCTGAGCGCCGTGCGCCTGACGCGCGAGATTCGTGAGCGCGGCTATGACGGCGCCTACACCGCCGTGAAGCGCTTGGTGGCCGCAATCCGACCGCAGGAGCAGGTGCGTCCCTTCGAGGTGCGGTTCGAGACCCCGGCCGGATATCAAGCACAGATCAACTTCGCGCGCTTCGTCACCGAGTTCACCGACGCGCCGGGCGTGACGCGCATCGTCTGGCTGTTCTCGCTCGTGCTTGGCCACTCGCGCTACATCTTCGCCCGCTACGTCATGCACCAGGACCTGCAAACGCTGCTGCGCTGTCACATGCAGGCGTTCGACGCCATTGGAGGAGTACCGATCGAGATCCTCTACGACAGGATGAAGACGGCGGTCACCGGCGAAGATAACGAAGGCCACATCATCTACAATCGCTCGCTGCTGGCGCTGGCCAGGCACTTTGGCTTCCAGCCCAGAGCCTGCCGGCCGTATCGCGCCAAAACCAAGGGCAAAGTCGAGCGACCATTCCGCTATATCCGCGAGGACTTCTTCCTGGCCCGCAGCTTCCGCAATCTCGAGGACCTGAACGAGCAATTGCGAGATTGGCTCGACACCGTCGCCAATGCTCGCCTGCACGGCACCACGCAACGCATCGTCAGCGAAGCCTTCGCGGCGGAGCAGCCGGAACTTCAATCTCTCCCGGCAGTTCCCTTCGACGCGCTTCTCAAGCTGGAGCGTCGCGTCAGCCATGATGGTCTCGTCTCGATCGGCGGCAACTACTACAGCGTTCCCGATCGCACCCGGCGCCTTGTCGAGGTTCACCAGCTTGCCGACTGCATCCGCATCCTCGACGAAGGCCGGCTGGTCGCCAGCCATCCTGTGCTCGAGGGGCGCCGCCAATATCGGATCGATCCTGCGCATCGTCAGGGGTTAGCTCGCCACGCCGCGAGGAAGACCGCCCCGGATATCATCGTCGGCCGCCTCGGCGATCATGTCGCCCGGCGCTCGCTCGACTTCTATCAGGCCATCGCCGAGCGACTGGCCGTCGCGGGGAGCCGGTCATGACCATGCACGCATCCACGATCGACAGCATCAGGAAGAGCCTGGTCGGGCTGCGCATGCCACGGGCGCTCGAAGCGCTTGACGCGACCCTGCGGCGCATCGAGCAGGGCGAGATCGACGGCATCCAGGCCTTCGACGAACTTCTGGTGGAAGAACTAACTCTGCGCGAAAGTCGGCGCATCAAGGCTGCTCTGATGATGGCGCGCCTGACCACCATCAAGACGCTCGCCGGCTTCGACTTCGCTTTCCAGCCATCGCTCGATCGGAACCGCATCATGGCGCTGGCCGAACTGAAGTTCATCGAGCGGGCGGAGGTAGTCCATCTTCTCGGCCCGCCCGGCACCGGCAAGAGCCATCTGGCGACCGCGCTCGCCGTCGAAGCCGTCAAGGCCGCAAAGAGCGTCTACTTCTCCACGCTCGCCGACATTATCGCCTCGCTGGCCAAGGCCGAGTGCGGATTTCGCTAAATTGGGACAGCGGTTTCAGTAAGTCGCGGACAAGCGTTTCGCAAAGTCGCGGACAACGGAGGGATCGAGTTCCGTTTGCCTTGTTGCTGTTAGGAGTGATTGATTTCGGTTATTTCGCCGCCGGTCAAGAGTGTGGGTGTTTTTCGCTTTCGCATGCTGTCGCCTTCGAGCGTTATGCGGTGGGCGTTATGAACGATGCGGTCCAGAATTGCGTCAGCTAAAGTGGCCTCTCCGATCATTTCATGCCAGGCGGCTACGGGAATTTGAGCCGTGATCAGCGTCGATTTTCGCCGGTACCGCTCCTCGAAGATTTCCAGCAGATCGAGGCGCTGCCGATCGCTCAGCGTATGCGTTCCCCAGTCGTCGAGGATCAGCAGTTGGACACGGGCAAGCTTGTCGATGAGGCGCGGAAAGCGTCCGTCGAGCCTGGCAAGTGCGAGATCTTCGAAGAGCCGCGGCATTCGAACGTAAAGCACGGAATAGTCGAGCCTTGCCGCCTGTCTTCCAAAAGCGCAGGCAATCCAAGTTTTTCCGGTGCCCGTTTGGCCTGTCAGAATCAAGTTCTCGTTTGCCTTCAGCCATGCGCCTTGCGCCAAGGACAAAACGTTGCGGCGATCAAGACCGCGGTGCGTGCTAAAATCGATGTCTTCGATCGATGCATTGGCAAAACGCAGCTTTGCAGTTGCCAGCCGATTGGTCAGTCGTTTGTCTGTTCTCAGTGCGATCTCGCGGTCGAGCATCAGGCCGAGCCGCTCGTCAAAGCTGAGGTCGTTGCCATGGATCTGCTCGGCAAGCTCGCGATAGGCCGTTGCCATTCCGGCAAGGCCGAGCGTGTGCATTTGATCTAGGGTTGGATGTGTCAGCATCTGGGTGTCTTCCTTTCTCATTGATAGTAGGTTTTGCCGCGGATATTGCCGTGCGGCGGTGCCGGCTTGACGGCCTCGCTTGCGGGTGGAGCTTGGTCGAGACCCGATTTGAGAATGTTGGCGACGGATGAATAGCTCAGTGCATTGATGGTCAAGGCACGCTCGCACGCTGTTTCCAGGCGATCGGATTTGTAGCGTCGCGCCAAGGAAAGGACGCCCTGCGCGGATCGATAGCCTTGTTCCGGATGCGGGCGGTCACTCAGCAGACGCTCGATAAATATCGCCGTATTGCTTCCGACTTTTGCCGCTTCCTTGCGCAATGTGTGAGGCGTCGTGTTTGCATAGCGCTGGTGGGACTTCGGCATATGCTCATTGACGGTGATGTGGCCCGAGCGCTGCGAGCTTCTGATGTGGCTGGCGATCCGCTTATGGTCAAAGAAGATCTCGACTGCCCGGTAGGTCAGTCTCACATCGACCCGCCTGCCGATCAGACCGTGCGGCACGGAGTAGAAGGTCTTGTCGACTTCGACATGATAGTCGGGATGGACCTTGGCGACTTTCCATTCCGCATACTCAAATGGTGTTGCCGGCAGTGGCTTGAGCTGGGTGCGTTCGACCTCATCAAACAACGCACGGCGGGATTTGCCGTAACGGCGCATGGTGCGACCATTGAGGTCCTCGATCAAAGCGCTGATCCGGATATTGAGATCAGCAAGGCTGAAGAAGCGTTCGTTTCGAAGCCTGGCCAGCACCCACCTCTCGACGATTAAAACCGAACCTTCGGCGGATGGCTTATCCCGAGGACGTTTCGGCCGTGCTGGAAGGATGGTCGTATCGTAGTGTTCGGCGAAGGCGGCAAAGGTCGCATTTAACGTCGGCTCGAACCAAAGCGCCTTAGCAACCGCGGATTTGAGATTGTCGCAGATCGTCGTCTTGGTCACGCCGCCGAAGTAACTGAAGGCCCTTTGGTTCGCTTCGATCCAATCCGGCAGCTTCTGGCTGAAGCTCGCATAAGAGAACGTCAATTGCGACGCGCTCAGCACCGCGACGTAAATCTGGGCCGCGTAGATCTCTCCTGTCGACGGGTCGATAATGGGGATCGTGTGTCCAGCATAGTCGCACTCCATCGCGACGCCAGCAACGTGTCGGTTGCGATAGGTGGGTTTGACGCGGCTTTCGTATTCGCCAAAACGGCCGCAGAACCAGGTGTAGCCATAGCCGTCCACATGGGTCTCACGATATTCCTGCCACAGAAGATTGAGCGTCACGCCTTTCCGCTTCAGCTCGCTGGCAATCTTCGGCCAGTCCGGCTCATCGATGTCGCGCGGCGGCCGTCCCATCCGGCGAAAGAGCCGTCGCTCCAGAACCTCGTCATCGTCCAGTCCAGGCGGCAGCGGCCAGACCGCAAGTCCGACTTCCCGCGCCCGCAGCAGATACGTCGACACCGACGTCTTGCTGATCTTCAAACGCTCCGAAACCGCCCGCACAGGCAGGCCCTGCTCGAACGTCAGCCGCAGTATCGATCGGATATCCTTCACGCTCGTATGTCTCGCTCGCTTCCGTCTCGGCATTGATGTCCTCGCTTCGAATACGAGGGCAAAATGCCAGATCGGCGCTCACGAAAATCGACCCAATTCCGCTGCCGGCTTTGTCCGCGACTTACTGAATTGCGTGTCCCGGACTTACTGAAATCCGTGTCCGCGACTTACTGAAATCCTTGTCCCGGACTTTGCGAAGCCCGCAGGCCGAGCGCGAGGGGCAGTTGCGCGAGCGTATCCGCTATCTATGCCGCGCATCCCTGCTGGTCGTCGACGAAATCGGCTATCTCCCGGTCGTGCCCGGCGGCGGCAATCTCTTCTTCCAGCTCGTCAATGCCCGCTACGAGAAGGGTGCCATGATCCTCACCTCCAATCGTGGCTTTGCAGAATGGGGCGAAGTTTTTGGTGATCCTGTTGTCGCAACAGCACTGCTCGACAGGCTTCTTCATCATGCCGTCGTCGTGCAGATCGAAGGATCGAGCTACCGATTGCGCCAGCACGCTGATCTTGTTCCCGAGCATGTTCGCTCCAAAGCGCTCATCAATCCGCCGCCACCGCCGAAAAAGCGTGGCCGCCCAGCAGGACTGAAACCGACCGATCCAGAAGCCGGCTGATCACCGAGACCTTCACCCGCAAACTAGGGAAAATTGGATGCCCACATCTGCGGAAACTTCGGTGCCCATTGACAGCAGCCGGCCCAGAAGCCAGCGCTCGACAATGCGCACCGCAGCCTCGACTTTCGCCTTGGATAAAGCCGTCAACTGCAGCCCGTGTGGGGACGACCGGCCTCACGGTCCGCATTACTCACC
>NZ_RZSA01000452.1:0-5088 GCF_003998075.1 Mesorhizobium sp. M2A.F.Ca.ET.037.01.1.1
CCCCACGGTCGAAGGCCAGGGGTGCGCGGGCAAAGGTCTCGTAAAGCGCCGAACCGCTCATTATATGCGTCTCCGGAACCGGAAATCAAAAAAGCCGCCAATGCGGCGGCCTTTGCGGCTTATCATGTTTTTCGGCCATGAAGTCAACGAAAACGTCACGCAGAAGCGCGTGGCAAGCCCCGACGCCACTCCGGCCCATCAGTGGTCAGGCAAGTTGGGGAAAACCGTAAAAACCGAATCGGTGTTGCCTTTGGGACTCTTGTCACCGAGTCAGCGCATAAGGTAATTGTAGTCGAGAAATAACTATATTTCGTGCGGCGGACCTAGATCACCCGGTACATGTGGTGTCGTTTGCCCGGCGAGAGCCGGCTCGGGAAAGGATTCTGGCTGCCGCACGCATTAGCAGGAGCGCGGTCTCATGAACTGGACTGACGAGCGGGTAGAACTTCTCAGGAAATTGTGGTCGGAGGGCCTGAGCGCCAGCCAGATTGCCGCACAGCTTGGCGGAGTGAGCCGCAATGCCGTCATCGGCAAGGTGCATCGCCTGAAGCTGTCGGGCCGCGGCCGCGCGACGGCTGCCCCGGCGCGCCAGAAGAAGGCGACGCAAGGCGCCTCGATGCAGAAATCGGTGGCCCGCGCGGCGAGCCCGGCGCGCCATGTGACCGCCACCATCGGCGCCACCGCGCTGCAGGTGCAGTTCGACGCCGAGCCGGTCGCGCGCCACTACATCCGCCCGGTCGAGAACGTGGTGGTTCCGATCTCGCGCAATCTGCAGCTCGTCGAGCTGACCGAACGCACCTGCAAATGGCCGAATGGCGACCCGCTCTCGGAAGACTTCAGCTTCTGCGGCAACGACGCCGCCGAAACGGGACCGTATTGCAAGTATCATTCCCGGGTTGCGTTCCAGCCGGCGGCGGAACGGCGCAGGGCAAGATAAGGGAATAAGGGAATAGGGGAGTAAGGCAGGAGGGGAATAGGGGAAAGAGCGCTTCACGCGCGACGTTTCGCCAGTCGCTCCGTATGACCACTCCCTTACTGCCTTACTGCCTTACTGCCTTACTGCCCTACTCCCCTCTCTTCACAGCCACCCATTCTTCTTGAATCGCCAATACAGGAACGAGCAGATCGCGGCCATCACCAGCAGGATGATGGGATAGCCATATTCCATCTTCAGTTCCGGCATGTCGGAGAAGTTCATGCCGTAGATGCCGGCGAAGGCGGTGGGCACCGCCAGGATGGCGGCCCATGAGGCGAGCTTCTTCGAGATCGCCGTTTCCTGGCTCTGTCCGACGAGCAGGCTGGCTTCGAAAGCGAAGGCCAGAACCTCGCGCAGGGAGTCGATCTTTTCCTGCACGGTGCGGATGTGGTCGGTCACATCGCGAAACAGCGGATGCATGGCGGCATGGATCTGCGGCAGGTCGGCGCTGGTCAGCCGGCGGCAGACCTCGACGAGCGGCAAGGCCGCGTTGCGCAGCCGCAGGAGATCGCGGCGCAGCATGTAGAGGCGCTCGATATCCGAACCAGTCATCGGCTTCAGAAGCACCTTGTCCTCGATCGCCTCGACCTCGTCTTCGATCTGCTCCAGCACCGGCATGTAATTGTCGACGATGAAATCGAGGATGGCGTAGAGGACGAAATCCTCACCCTTGGCCAGTGAATGCGGGCAGCTTTCCCAATGCTGGCGAACGGCGGCGTAGGAGGTCGACGGGCCGTGCCGGACGCTGACGATGTAGCCGGTGCCGACGAACAGATGCGTCTCGCCGAAAGTGACGCGACCGTCGATCAATTGCGCGGTGCGGGCGACGATGAACAGGGCATCGCCATATTGCTCGATCTTCGGGCGCGCATGCGGGTGCTCGGCGTCCTCGATCGCGAGGTCATGCAGGTGGAATTGCGCTTGCACCCTAAGCAGAAGGTTGCGGTCGGGCTCGAGCAGGCCAATCCAGACGACATGGCCGGGTTTGGCCGCCCATTCGCCGGCCTGTTCGATCGCGATGTCGGCGACACGCTTGCCGCCCAAATAGACGCTGGACGCAATGATGCCCGACGTTGGGGCCGGGGTCAGGTTTCGAACTTGTTCCATCGCAAACCTCCCGAGACTGCGACTGACAATTCGCCGTGCCTGGAGCAATTCCAGGAAAAGTGTGAGCGGTTTTCCGCCCGGAATTGCGTAAAAACAATAGTTGGGCGTTTCGCCGCTTCCGTGAAACGGTGAAACGCACTGGAGAGCTTAGCCTAAATCAGAAAACCGTTCGAGGGGCCTGAATTCACTTAGCCGGCACCGTGCCTGGCAGCACCACCTTGTCGGTCTTGTCGCCCTTCGGCCGTTCGGCGGGCATCTGGTCGCCGGTGACGATGTAGTAGATGGTCTCGGCGATGTTGGTCGCATGGTCGCCGATACGCTCGATATTCTTGGCGCAGAACAGAAGATGCGTGCAGGGCGTGATGTTGCGCGGATCTTCCATCATGTAGGTCAAAAGCTCGCGGAACAGCGAGGTGTACATGGCGTCGATCTGGTCGTCACGATCGCGCACGAAGCCGATCCTCTCGACCGAGCGCGAGGCGTAGACGTCGAGCACTTCCTTGAGCTGCGTCAGCGCCAGGTTGGCAAGCGCCTCCAGACCGCGGAAAAGGCTGTTCGGCTGGCGCCCGTCGACCGAGGCGACGCGCTTGGCGACGTTCTTGCCAAGATCGCCGACCCGCTCGATATCGGCCGAGATGCGGATCGCGCCGACGATCTCACGCAAATCCGTCGCCATCGGCTGGCGCCTGGCGATGATGATGATGGCCTTGTCATCGATCTCGCGCTGCCCCTCGTCGAGGACGATGTCGTCCTGGATGACCTTCTGGGCAAGGCCATGGTCGACATTGACGAGGGCCGCGACAGCCTGTTCGACCATGCGCTCGGCATGGCCGCCCATCGCCGCGATGCGCTTGGACAGGAATTTCAGCTCTTCGTCATAGGCACTGACTGTATGCACGGACTGCATCGATATGCCTTCCCGGTTTGTGCCGGCTGGTGCGTTCCCTCAATCTGTCGCTGATACGCGAACCGCATGACAGAAAGAAGAAAATCTCGGTTGGCAACCGGTACACGATCAGCGAGCCGGCAAATGAACCGTGAACGCCGCACCCTTGCCGACTTCCGACTTGATCGACAATCTTGCGTTATGACGGCTCAATATATGCTTGACGATCGAAAGGCCAAGCCCAGTGCCTTTCTGGGTGCGGCTGTTTTCGACATCGATGCGGTAGAAGCGTTCGGTTATGCGCGGGATGTGTTCTTCGGCAATGCCCGGACCGTAGTCTCTTATGGTGACGTCGATGCCTGGGTCCTGACCGTCCTCGACGCGTGCCATGGATACGGTCACGCGTCCGCCTGACTGGCCGTATTTGCAGGCATTCTCCAGGAGATTCTCGAAAACCTGGAAGAGTTCGTCGCGGTCGCCGGGGACGGAAACCGGGCCATCGATGAAGTCCCGCTCGATGACGATGCCGTTCTCGCTGGCCAGCGGCTCGAGCGAATCGATGACGCTGTCGATCGTCTGGCGAAGATCGACCGCAGTGCCCGGCCTCAGATAAGGTTTCATCTCCAGTCGCGAGAGCGAGAGCAGATCGTCGATCAGGCGGGCCATGCGTCCCGTTTGGTTCTGCATGATCTGCAGGAACTGGTCGCGCGCCGCCGGATCGTTCCGGGCCGGCCCGCGCAGCGTCTCGATGAAGCCGGCGATCGAGGCGAGCGGCGTGCGCAATTCATGGCTGGCATTGGCGATGAAGTCGGCCCGCATGCGGTCGATGCGGCGCGTCTCGCTCTGATCCTTGAACACCAGCACATAAAGGCCTGTGGCATGGCCGACCGTTGACGCGCTGACCCGGTATGTCCGCTCCACCGGCAGCTTTTCGGTGTAGTCGACCGCATCGGCGGCGACCTCGCCCGACAGGATGCCGTCCAGCAGCGCCTGCATTTCCGGCGCGCGAAACTTCAATGCCAGAGACATGCCCGGCGCCAGGCCGCCGAAAGCGGCGAAGGCGGCGGCGTTGGCGTGAACCATCGCGGCGGAATGGTCGAAAATGATCAGCGGATCGGCGACCGCGGCCGCCAGATACTCGCCGGAGAGCCGCTGCAGTCCGCTGGCCTCGATCGCCGCGCCTGTCTCGGTCGACCGGCGCTCGGCGTCCGCGGGCAGCATCGCCGCGGCCGCCAACAGGGCCAAAGCCGGCACCAGCACGTAGATTGAAGCGCCGGCGAAAGAATAGACGGCGATGACCGCGACAACGCCCGCGGCAAGCAGCCAGCGGTTGCCCCGAAGCCGCGCCGCCCAGGCTTGCCCCCTGCTGTCCTGCCCCGCGCCGGTCTCTGCCATAGGCCCGTGCTACCCCGCATCCCGTCGACCGGTCAGCGGCTCGCTGGACCGGCCCGACGCATGGGCTTCTTGAAAATCAGGATCGATTTTCGCGAAGGTTCATGCGCAAAATCAAAATGCTACGGCGTGTAAGCGTCCGGAGGGAGCGCCACGCCGCCAAGGCTCCATAGCATGAGTCCGCAAACTGGAAAGGTTCGTCCGGATGAAAAAAGCCAAGCAAACGGCTGAAGCGGCACCCGCCACAACACCGATCAAGATCAAGATCGGCGGCAAGGAGCGCGAGTTCGACATCGACAATCCGGTCCTGCCGGACTGGATCGAGGACAACAAGCTGACGGCCGGCGCCTATCCTTACGACAAGAAGATGAAGGGCGAGGACTACGAAAAGGAGCTCGAAGGGCTGCAAATCGAACTGGTCAAGGCGCAGGCCTGGCTTCAGGCGACCGGCAAGCGGGTGATGGCGCTGTTCGAGGGCAGAGACGCGGCCGGCAAGGGCGGCACGATCTTCGTGCTGCGGCAGTACATGAACCCGCGCACTGCCCGCAACGTCGCGCTGACCAAGCCGACGCCGACCGAGGCCGGGCAATGGTATTATCAGCGCTATGTCGACCATTTCCCGACTTCGGGCGAATTCGTCACCTTCGACCGCTCCTGGTACAACCGGGCCGGTGTCGAGCCGGTCATGGGGTTCTGCACGCCGGAGCAACATGAGAAATTCCTCGAC
>NZ_RZSA01000453.1:0-5085 GCF_003998075.1 Mesorhizobium sp. M2A.F.Ca.ET.037.01.1.1
CCGAAGAACCCGGCCAGCAGCGCGGCCGAGAATGCCGTCATCGCCAGGAATGTCAGCTGAGACATCATGCTCAAGCGCGCGCCGCCCGTAGTCATCTGCTCCGACCCGCCCAGGACACCGTTCACGGAAACGCCGGAATGTCCTGTCTCCTTATTCCGACGCATCCCTTCGGACGCTTATCGGCCAAATTGCGGCCCTGCCAAGACGACCGATTGCCTCGGACCTGTGTCGTTACCGCAACGTTCCGCCCTGACTTGTTTCAAGCCAAGGCGGCTACTGGAACGCCGTCTCCGAGAAACTTCTGAGCTTGCGCGAATGCAGCCGCTCCATCGGCATTTCGGCAAGCTTCTCCATCGCCTTGATGCCGATGGTGAGATGCTGCGCCACCTGCCGCTTGTAGAACTCGGTCGCCATGCCGGGCAGCTTCAATTCGCCATGCAGCGGCTTGTCGGATACGCACAGCAGCGTGCCGTAGGGCACGCGGAAGCGGAAGCCGTTGGCGGCAATCGTCGCCGATTCCATATCGAGCGCGATGGCGCGGGACTGCGACAGGCGCTGCACCGGTCCGCGCTGGTCGCGCAGTTCCCAGTTGCGGTTGTCGATGGTGGCGACGGTGCCGGTGCGCATGATGCGCTTGAGGTCGTAGCCGGAAAGTCCAGTGACTTCGGCCACGGCTTCCTGCAGCGCCACCTGGATCTCGGCCAGCGGCGGGATCGGCACCCAGACCGGCAGATCGTCGTCCAGCACATGGTCCTCGCGCACATAGGCATGCGCCAGCACATAGTCGCCAAGTGCCTGCGTGTTGCGCAGGCCCGCGCAGTGGCCGAGCATGACCCAGGCATGCGGCCGAAGCACCGCGATATGGTCGGTGATCGTCTTGGCGTTGGAGGGGCCGACGCCGATATTGACCATGGTGATGCCGCCATGGCCGGGCTTCTTCAGGTGGTAGGCCGGCATTTGCGGCAGCCGCTGCGGCGGCGTGCCGTCCGAGGCCGTTGCGCCATTGGCGGTCACGACATTGCCGGGCTCGACGAACTCGACATAGCCGCTGTCGCCCTTGGCCATCAATTCGCGAGCCCGCGCCACGAACTCGTCGATGTAGAACTGGTAGTTGGTGAACAGCACGAAGTTCTGGAAATGCTGCGGGCTGGTCGCCGTGTAATGCGTCATGCGGTGCAGCGAATAGTCGATGCGCTGCGCGGTGAACGGCGCCAGCGGCCTCGGCTCGCCGAACGCCACCTCGAACGTGCCGTTGGCGATCTGGTCGTCGGTGCCGTCGAGATCCGGCACGTCGAACAGGTCGCGGATCGGCCGCTTGATGCGCTCGGCGGCCGCGCCGTCGACATAGCTGCCTTCCAGGAAGGCGAAATGCAGTGGAATGGGCGTCGTCGATTCCGACACGGTCACTGTCACGCCGTGGTTGCGCATGATGAGACGAAGCTGCTCGATGAGGTAGTTCTCGAACAGCTGCGGCTGGGTGATGGTGGTGGCGAAATGCCCGGGCGTCGGCATATGGCCATAGGCCTGGCGCGAGTCGACCTGGCTGAACGAGGTCGTGGTGACGCCGATCTGCGGATAGAAGGCCCGATAGCGCTTGCTCTCGTCGGCGCCCGCGGCAAGCGCCGCGAAGGAATCACGCAGGAATTTGGTGTTGCGATCATAGAGCGCCTGCAGCGCCGCGACGGCCTTTTTGGCGTCATGGAAGCTCTGCGCGCCGAAAGGCTCCGGCATCACGACCGATTCAATGGCTTGGGGGTAGATTCGCTTTTCCATGTCTCAATATAGAGATTCAGGATGGCGCTTGGGAGGGGGATGTGGGACCGCGAGAGCCGATAGCGTCGATTTTCTTCGGATGTGTTTAATGCATGTCGCCCAGAAGTGTGCGCGGTTCTGGGACAACGACATGCAGCAAAACAAAGACTTAAAGCGCCTCGCCTGAACCCGGTTCAGCGCGACGCGCTTTAAGGCGCGCTGGCTACGAGCCAGTCGCACCGTTCGACACTCTATAAAGCTTGTCCGCGCTGCAGGCTGATCAGCAGCACGAAGCCGACGCTCCTGTTCTTATTCGCCGGCGCCTCGATCCTGTGGCCCGCATCGGCGCGCATCATCGGCACAGCCAGCACCGGGGCGGCGAGCAGCATCAGGATGAGCGTCGCCCGCGGCAGCAGCCTCAGGATCTTCGTTGTGGTGGCGGCGATGCGGTTCATTTTGGTGGTGTCCCGATTTTCAATGTGGTCGATTTTCAACTTTGTCGTTTCAGCGCGTCACTTGGTTCACGGAGCCGAGAACGCAGCCACGGGCCGTTCCCACAAGCGGGCCGAGTGCCCGCCCTCGGCCACCAGGATGGCGAAGAGCATGCCGAACAGGCTCATCAGCAGGCAGACGATGGTGAAGCGACGGGCAAGCATTTTCTCTCTCCTTCAATGCGGGAGAGAATGCCGCAATGCCTCTGAACCGGTTATGAGACCGGTATTCATCTGCGGTTCAAAATGATTGACGAGGTCTCAAGCCGCCGTCGGCGACAAGACCGTTCGGCGGAGCGCCGCCGCCGCAAAAGAAAACGGGGCCGCTCGGGGCCCCGTTTCGGATGATCTCGGAAGGTCAGTTACAGCTTGTGCCAGGTCTGGCTCTTGCAGATCAGGCCGCCGAGCACGCAGCCGCTCATCTTGAGCGATGTGCCCGACAGCGTCGCCTTGCCGGAATAGGTCTTGTCGGTTTCCGGGTCGGTGATGGTGCCGGTGTATTTGTTGTCGCCAGCGGCCTTGAAGGAGCCGATCGTCTTGCCGGAGTACTTGCCGGATTTCAGCGTGATGGAGAACGCATCGCTGCCAGCGATCGCCGCCGTTGAGCCGGCCTGCGTCTTCCAATTGCCTTCGATCGGGTCGGCCCACGCGGCGCCCGCCATGATCAAGGTCGCCGCCAGGGCCAGGCTCGTCTTTCGAAACATCTTGTGCTCCTCCCAATGGGTATGCGGCGGGCTCCGGCCCGCCTTCCAGTCCCTTACGCAAAGGTAAAGCTAATCCAGCTCCCGCCAAAACAAAAGCGGTGCCGCCACGGAAGGTTGTAGCGGTTTTCGCCGTGCGCATGGCCGAAAATGAACGGCACCGGAAAAATGCTTCGGTTCCCGTGGTTAGCGAAGTCTTGATTCCGCTCCCGCCAATTTTCATCGAATTTGACGCAAGACCGCGCAAACGCTGGATTCCCATGCTTAACGGTTTCCCGCGTTTACCTCTTGTTTTAGCTTTGTTTTCCGCAAATTAAGCAAGCCATTTAACGACGGATTCAAAGCCAGGCTTCATCCTCGAAAGCATCGAAAGAGCGGCCCGCCCCGAGGGAAATCAAGGGACAGAAGGAGGCAGCTCTCGGGAGCCAGACAGGGGATTGAAATGGCACGTTTTGAAATGCTTGAAGACGGCTTCGGCGCCATGGGGGCAACTGCCCAGGCCGACATTCTTTTCGAACTGGGCATGATGTATGCGACCGGCCGCGATTGCGAGACCGATGTCGTCGCCGCCCACAAATGGTTCAACATCGCCGCGATCAAAGGTTCGGTCCGGGCCGCCGAGCTGCGCTCGGAACTGTCTGCCACCATGTCGAAGGTGGAGATCGCCATGGCGCTGCGCGAAGCCCGCGAATGGATGACGATGCACTGATCCTGCGCGCAGCGCTGAGAAGTTGATTTGGACAAGGCCGCGAAAAGACGGCCGGCCCACAAGACCAAGAACGCGGCAGGTAAACAAACTCAGCCGCGCGAAAAAACAGGGAAGCGAGCGGGTTTCAGGCGCGGGGCGTCTGGGGAGCTCGACTGCAAAAGCCGCGACCGACCGAAACAAGGTCGGCGCGGCTTTTTGCATTACGCTAGGTAATCACGCGGGCGCGTGGCCCAAGAAATCCTCGCCGGAATGAACCAAAACCGGCCGTACTGTCCTCTCGACAGTCTCGGCGAAGGGTGAAATTGTCCCGGCTCTGTGAAAGAAGCGCGGCCATGCCGCCGCGCGCAAGTGGAGGAGTTCTGATAGCCATGAAAAGATTGGGTATTTTGAGCGCGGCCGCATTTGGCCTGATGATGAGCGCCCCGGTTGCCTTTGCCGACGACATCACCATTTCGGTGGTCGGCCCGATGACCGGCCAGCTCGCCACCATCGGTGACCAGTTCAAGCAGGGCGCGCAGGCTGCCGCCGAGGCCATCAACGCCGCCGGCGGCGTCAACGGCTCGCAGATCAAGCTCGACATCGAGGACGACCAGTGCGATCCGAAGCAGGCGGTGTCGGTTGCCAACCGCATCGTCGCCAACGGCGTCAAGTTCGTCGACGGCCATGCCTGCTCGGGCTCGAGCATTCCGGCCTCCGCCGTCTATGCCGAAGCCGGTACGCTGATGATGAGCCCGGCCTCGTCGAACCCGGTGTTGACCGATGCCGCCGCCAAGTCCGGCTGGCCGACGATCATGCGCCTCTACACGCGTGACGACGCGCAGGGCGCCTTCATCGGCCCGTGGATCGCCAAGAAATATGCCGGCAAGAATGTCGTCGTCCTGCACGACAAGAGCGCCTACGGCCAGGGCGTTGCCGACGCCGTCAAGGCGACGATGAATGCGGGCGGCCTCAAGGAAGTCGATTACGAAGGCATCAACGCCGGCGAGAAGGATTACTCGGCCCTCGTCACCAAGCTGAAGAAACTCAAGGCCGACGTCGTCTATTTCGGCGGCTACCACCCCGAGGCTGGGTTGATCCTGCGCCAGGCGGCGGAGCAGAACGTCAAGTTCCAGCTGATCATGCCGGATTCGATCGCATCGCCGGAATTCTGGCAGGTCGCCGGTCCAGCCGGTGAGGGCACGCTGTTCGTCTTCCCGTCGGACCCGCAGGCCAAGCCCCAAGCGAAGGACGCGGTCGCCAAGATCAAGGCCGGCGGCTTCACACCTGAAGGCTTCACGCTGTTCTCCTATGCCGTGATCCAGGCCGTCGCCGAAGGCGTCAAGCGCGCCGGCACCGACGATCCGGCCAAGGTCGCCGAGGCGCTCAAGGACGGCAAGCCCATCAGCACCGTCGTCGGCGACGTCATCTTCGACGAGAAGGGCGACCTAAAGAA
>NZ_RZSA01000454.1:0-5063 GCF_003998075.1 Mesorhizobium sp. M2A.F.Ca.ET.037.01.1.1
GACATACCCCTGCGGGGCTTGCGCGAAGGCACGCTGCACCAGACGCTGCGTGGCGCAGGGCTCGTGCCCGACCATGGCGAGGAATGGGTCGACATCGAGATGCTGAGCGCTGCCGACGCCGCCATTCTCGCCTGCGCGCCCGGCACGCCGTTCCTGCGCACGCGCCGGCTGACGCGCGCCGCCGACGGGCGCGCCATCGAATTCGTCACCAGCCTGCTCAACCCCGCGCATTTCGCGCTGCATCTGGAGTTCTGAGCATGGCAGGGGATGCGATCGATCGGGCGATGGGCGCGCTGATCGGCGGGGCGCTGGGCGACGCGCTAGGCATGCCGACGCAGCTTCTGTCGCCGGGCCGCATCGCCGAGCTTTACGGCCATGTCGAGGATTTCGTCGCGCCCGCCGCCGATCACCCGGTGTCGAAAGGGCTGCCGGCCGGCGCGATCACCGACGACACCGAGCAGGCACTGCTGCTTGGCCACATTCTGGTCGAGTCCGGCGAGCGTTTCGACCATGCGCGCTGGGTGAACGCGCTGCTCGGCTGGGAACGCGACGTCAAGGCGCGCGGCAGCTACGACCTGCTCGGACCATCGACCAAGCGCGCCATCGACGCCATCAACAGCGGCGTGCCGGCCGAAGAGGCCGGGCGCGCTGGCGACACCAATGGCGCGGCGATGCGCATCGCGCCGGTCGGCATCATGATGCCGTCGGAGCCGCTTGGCGCGCTGGTCGCCAAGGTGGCCGAAACCTGCCGGGCCACGCACAACACATCCATCGCAATAGCTTCCGCCAGTGCCGTTGCCGCTGCAGTCAGCCTTGGCATTTCGGGCGGCGATTGGCGCGCCGCTTCCGGCCATGCGGTCGCGGCAGCAAGGCTTGGCGCTACGCTTGGCCATTGGGTCACCGGCGGCGACATCGCCGTGCGCATTGTCTGGGCGCAGGAGCTTGTCCGCGGCAAGGCGGAGAAGGAAGCCATCAAGCAGATCGTCGACCTGATCGGTACCGGCGTTGCCAGCCAGGAATCGGTGCCGGCCGCCTTCGCGGTGCTGGAGGTCGCGCAAGGCGACGCCTGGCGGGCTGCCGTGATCGCCGCCAATCTCGGCGGCGACACCGACACGATCGGGGCGATTGCCGCCGGCATGGCCGGCGCCTGCGCCGGTCTGTCGAAGCTGCCGCAGGACCGCATCGCCGAACTGCATGGCATCGACATCGCGGAGGTCTGCGCGCTGGCTGCGGATCTGGTCGCGGCCCGGACGGCCAAGACCGGTCCAGGCAAGGAGGATGCGGCGTGAGCGGTCGGCTCGTCCATGTCGGCAGCGCGGTGGTGGACTACGTCTACCGCATCGACGCGTTGCCGGCGGCCGGCACGGAAAAGACCGCGTCAGCTTACGCCCGCGTCGCCGGCGGCGGTTTCAACATGATGGTCGCCGCAAGCCGCACCGGCATGAAGGTGGTGTTTGGCGGCCAGCTCGGCACCGGGCCGGACGGAGACTTCCTGCGCGCCTCCTTCGCCGCCGAAGGCATCGAGACGCTGACGCCGCCGTCGACCTCGATGGACAGCGGCAATTGCGTGGCCATGATCAGCGGCGATGCGGAGCGCACTTTCGTCTCCTGGCCGGGCGCCGAGAGCCGGCTGACGTTCGACATGATGAAGCCGGTCCAAGTCCTTTCGGGCGACTGGGTTTTCACCTCGGGCTACACACTGAGCTATCCCGGCAGCCGCGATGCGCTTGTCGACTGGATCGAGGCGCTGCCGGCCGGCGTTCCTTTCGTCTTCGATCCGACGCCGGTGATCGCCGATATTCCGCGCCCGATCCTGGACAGGGTGCTGGCGCGCGCGACCTGGCTGAGCTGCAACACCAATGAGGCCGCCGAGATTGCCGGCGCCGGCGATGCGCAGACCGTCGCCCTCCGGTTGCTCGCCGAGCATTGCCCCAAAGCCGAGGGTGTCGTCATCCGCGCCGGCGCGCATGGCTGCCTGGTGCGCATGGCCGATGGCGGCACCCGCGCGGTGCCGGGTTTCGAGGTGGAAGCCGTCGACACCAACGGGGCCGGCGACACGCATATCGGCGCCTTCGTCAGTGGCCTTTCGCGCGGCATGTCCCCTCGCGAGGCGGCTCGCTACGCGAATGCCGCCGCCGCGCTTTCGGTCACCCGCCATGGCGGGTCCTCGGCGCCGACCGACATGGAGATCCAGGAGTTCCTGACCGAGCGCGGCGAAGCGATGACCGCGCCTGGCCGGGCGGAAGCGACTGCAACTTAACAAGCCCGTCAACCGGGCAAACAATGAGAGGAAAAGAACATGCGCATGCCCAGACTGACCGCTTTTCTGACGGCCACCGCCGTCTTCGTCTCCGCTTTCACGCTGGCAGCACAGGCCGCCGAGGAAGTGCATGTGCTCAACTGGAAAGGTTACGGCGCCGACGAGCCGTGGGCGGTCGCCAATTTCGAGAAGGCGACCGGCTTCAAGGTGGTCAATGACTTCTTCAACTCCGAACAGGAGATGCTGACCAAGATCCGCACCAATCCCGGCCTCTATGACGTCGTCATGATCAACGCCGCTTTCAACGACCAGGCGATGGCCGGCAAGCTGATCCAGCCGATCGACGTCTCGAAACTCTCCAACTATGCCGACATCGCCAAGGACAAGGCCGGCTCGCCGATGCTCAACCATGACGGCAAGGTCTATGGCGTGCCGTGGGTGTGGGGCCTGACGGCTCTGGCCATCAACGAAAAGTCCTTCGAAAAGCCGCCGACAAGCATCGCCGAAATGTGGGACCCGGCGCATAAGGGCCGCGTCATCATCCGCGACGACGCCGTCGAGGCGGTGCAGTTCGGCGCGATCGCGTCGGGTCAGAACATCAACGACATCAAGGATATGGACGCGGTCAAGGCGAAGCTCACCTCGCTGATGCCCCAAATCAAGACCTTCTGGAGCTCGGAGAACGACTGGAACCAGATGGTCGCCTCCAACCAGATCGACATCGGCACCTATTGGAGCGGCTCGGCCGACCGTGCCAAGACGCATTTCAAGCTGCCGGTCTCCCTCGTCATCCCGCAAGAGGGCGCCGTCGCCTGGCTCGACGCCTTCTCGATTCCCGTCGGCTCGAAAAACGTCGCCGGCGCCGAGGCCTTCATCAACTACATGATCGATCCGAAGTTCTACGTCGAATGGGTCACCAAGGTCGGCGCGCCGGTTTCGGCCAACACCAAGGCGGTCGACGCGCTGCCGGAGGATGCGTTCAACCGCAAGGTCATGGGCAGCCCGGATGTCGCCAAGCGCATCCAGTTCCAGGCGCCGGTCACCGACGAGCAGCGCGAGAAATATCTGGCGCTGTGGCAGGAGCTGAAGGTCAACGTGAAGTAATCGAGGTCTTTCGGGGAGGAGAGGCAGGATGGCTGACCAGCTTGCGATCGGTTCGCGCCGCGGACTGAAGCCGGCCCTGCCGCTTCTCCTACCCGCCTATCTGTGGCTGACGGTTGCGATCTTCCTGCCGCTGTCCGCCATGGTCTTCTTCTCCTTCATGACCGACCTGCCGCTGGCCGGAAAGGAATGGTCGTTCACGCTCGGCAACTACGCCGCCTTCTTCTCGCAGAGCCTCTACTCGACGCTGCTCTTCGCCTCCCTGCGGCTCGGCCTCGAGGTGACGCTGTGGTGCGTCGTCATCGGCTATCCGGCGGCCTATGTGCTGGCCAAGGTGCTGAAGGGGCGCGGCCGCGAGGCGATCTTCCTGCTCGTCATCCTGCCCTTCTGGTCGAACGGCCTTGTGCGCATCTTCTCCTGGGCGATGGTGCTGCGCGAAGGCGGCATCCTCGACACGGCGCTCAACGCCGTGCTGCCGTTCAAGATCAACATCGATCTGATGTATTCCTATCCGGCCGTCATCATCGGCCTGGTGCATTCCTATGTGCCCTACATGGTGCTCACCTGCTATCTCACGCTGCAGGCCATCGACGACTCGCTGATCGAGGCGGGCCGCTCGCTCGGCGCGTCGCGGCGGCAGGTGTTGTGGCGCGTCATCATCCCGCTGTCGATGCCGGGGCTGATCGCGGGAGCGGCGCTGATCTTCGTGCCGGTGGTCGGCTCCTTCATGGAGCCGCGCATCCTCGGCGGCCGCACCGGCACCTTCTACGGCACCGTCATCGAGGACCAGTTCGTCGCCGTCTTCAACTGGCCGCTGGGCGCGGCACTTTCCTTCATCCTGCTCGCCGTCGTGCTGATCATCCTGGCGCTGGCCGCGATGCCATTCCTGTCGCGCGGCCTCAACGCGCTGGCGTTGGGCGAGGCGACCGCAGGCCATCTCGGCATCCCGGTGCAGCGGTTGAAATACATCGCGATAGTCGGGGTGTCGGCGGCGGTCGGCGCTTCGGTCGCCGTCAGCGGCGGCATCGGTTTCATCGGCATCGTCGTGCCGCATGTCCTGCGGTTGGCGATCGGACCGGACAACCGCTATTTGCTGCCGGCCTCGGCGCTGCTCGGCGCATCGCTGCTGCTTATTGCCGACGCGGTCGCCCGCACCATCGTCGCGCCGGCCGAGCTGCCGATCGGGATCGTCACGGCGGTCGCCGGCGCGCCGTTCTTCCTGTGGATACTGCTGCGCAAGCGCGGCGTCATTGATCTGTGAGCTTGCCATGATCGAAGCGCGCGACATCTCCGTGACGATCGGCGGCAAGCGCATCGTCTCGCATGTCGATTTCGCGGCGCGGCCCGGCGAGGTCTCGGCGATCGTGGGGCCGAACGGGTCCGGCAAGACGACCTTGCTCAAGGCGCTGACCGGCGAGCTCGCTTATACCGGCACCGCCACGCTCAACGGCCGCGACCTGTCCGCCATGAAGCCGGTCGAGGCGGCGACGCTGCGCGCGGTGCTGCCGCAGGCCACGGCGCTGTCCTTCCCATTCACGGTGCGCGAGATCGTGCGCCTCGGCCTGATCGGCGGGCGCTCGGGCGTGCTGCCTGGCGAGGATGCGCGTTTGCCCGAGCGGGCGCTGGCGCGCGTCGACCTCGACGGCTTTGCCGGCCGCTTCTACCAGGAGCTTTCAGGCGGCGAGCAGCAGCGCGTGCAGCT
>NZ_RZSA01000455.1:0-5061 GCF_003998075.1 Mesorhizobium sp. M2A.F.Ca.ET.037.01.1.1
GTTCCACTACGACCTCGGCGAGGTCGCCGAGGTGCTGGCGCTCTATGACGGACCGATCTATGGCGAGGCATCGACGATGGCGCTCAATATGGTTGATGCCTCGGCAATCCTGTGGCGGCTGCGCCTCGGCGGCGTCGATGTCGGCGGCCGCTGGACGGCTCTGGCCGACAACTGGCACAAGGCCGGCGGCGGCAATTATGCCTTCAACGACGCGCATGCGATGATGGCCTTTGTCGGCGCCGGGCTGGAAGCGCCGGCGAAGACGCTGCTCGAGGCGCAGCGCGAAGCGATGCGCGGCAGCGACGACAATGCCGCCTTCGCGCGCGATGTCGGCCATCCGCTGACGCTTGCGATCAAGGCCTTCGGCGAGGGCCGCTACGATGAGGCCGTGCGGCTGATCCGGCCGATCCGCTCGATCGCGCACCGCTTCGGCGGCAGCCACGCGCAGCGCGACGTGATCGACCTGACGCTGATCGAAGCCGCGTTGCGCGCCGGCAATAGGGGGCTGGCGCGAGCGCTTACCGCCGAACGGCAGTTGGCGCGGCCGGACAGCCCGTTGTCGGCATTGTTCTCGCGGCGCGCATTCGATTTGTCTGAGAATTGACCCGGGACGGATCTTGCCCTAAAAACTGGCCAGCCAGATTTTTTCGAGATCCGAAAAAATTAATGGCAGTGGGAGGAAATCATGTATCTCGGCCTCGACCTGGGCACTTCGGGCGTCAAGGCGCTGCTGATCGATGACCACCAGAAAGTCATTGGCGCCGGCAATGGCTCGCTCGACGTGTCGCGACCGCATCCCGGCTGGTCGGAGCAGGATCCGGCCCATTGGATCGAGGCCTGCGAGGCCGCAATTGCCGAGCTCAAGGCTTCGCACCCTAAAGAACTGGCGGCGGTCAAGGGCATCGGCCTTTCCGGCCAGATGCACGGCGCCACCCTGCTCGACGCATCGGACAAGGTGCTGCGCCCCTGCATCCTGTGGAACGACACGCGCAGCCATGCCGAGGCGGCGGCGCTCGATGCCGATCCGCGCTTCCGCAAGCTCACCGGCAACATCGTCTTCCCGGGCTTCACGGCGCCGAAGCTTGCCTGGGTGAAGAACAACGAGCCGGCGATCTTTGCCAGGGTAGCCAAGGTGCTTTTGCCCAAGGACTATCTGCGGCTCTGGCTGACCGGCGAACACATCTCGGAAATGTCGGACTCAGCCGGCACGTCTTGGCTCGATGTCGGCAATCGGCGCTGGGCCCCCGAATTGCTGGCGGCGACGTCGCTCGACGAGAAGCATATGCCGTTACTGGTCGAAGGCACGGACAAGGCCGGCGGGCTGCGCGCCGAGCTTGCCTCGAAATGGGGCATCGCGGGAGGCATTCCGATTGCTGGCGGTGCCGGCGACAATGCGGCCTCGGCCTGCGGCATGGGCACGGTCGGCGCGGGCCACGCCTTCGTGTCGCTCGGCACGTCGGGTGTGCTCTTCGCGGCGAACGCCTCCTATCTGCCCAATCCGGAAAGCGCGGTGCACACCTTCTGCCACGCGCTGCCCAACACCTGGCACCAGATGGGCGTGATCCTGTCCGCGACCGATTCGCTCAACTGGCTTTCGGAAATCACGGGAAAAAGCGCCGGCGACCTGACCGGCGAGCTTGGCGACACGCTCAAGGCGCCGACGGGCGTCTCCTTCCTGCCTTATCTCTCCGGCGAGCGCACGCCGCACAATGATTCCGCCATTCGCGGCTCTTTCACGGGGCTTGCGCATCAATCGAGCCGGGCCGTGCTGACGCAGGCGGTGCTGGAAGGCGTCGCCTTCGCCTTCCGCGACAGCCTCGAAGCGCTGAAGACGGCCGGCACGACGATCAGCAGGGTGACGGCGATCGGCGGCGGCTCGCGCTCGCGCTACTGGCTGAAGGCGATCGCCACCGCGTTGCAGGTGCCGGTCGATATTCCCGCTGACGGCGATTTCGGCGCGGCGTTTGGCGCGGCAAGGCTGGGCTTGATAGCCGCGACCGGTGCCGATCCGCTTGCGGTATGCACGGCGCCGGCGACGGATGCGACGGTTGAGCCGGAAGGCGGGCTTGGTGGGGCTTATGCCGATGCCTATCAGAGGTATCGCGCGCTTTACCCGGCGATAAGGGCTGTAACCGCGTGAGTGGAAGCGAGGCACCTCGTAGTCGCATGAGCGGGCGCGAGGCCCCCCTCTCTGCCCTGCCGGGCATCTCCCCCTCAAGGGGGGAGATTGGCAGTTGGAATGCCCCGCTACCTCCTGCAACGCTGGAGATTGGCGAAAGCCGAAGCGACATCCGATCTCCTCCCTTGAGGGGGGTGAGGAGTGGTCCGCGCAGCGGGCGGAAAGCCAATTGCTTGGCTTTCCGAACGACGAACGCCCGGAGCGATAGCGAAGGGCCGGAGCCGGCAGGCCAGAGAGGGGGGCCTCGCGCCTGCCTTACCCGGCTAGCCTCACTGCGCCGGCACCTTGTCCAAAAACCCGGTGACGCTCTTCAGGCGGCCGTTCTCGATGACGCCGATGTCGGTGCCTTCGATGACCGACTCCGTGCCTTCGGGCCCCAGATTCCACGAGAAGCGTATGCGGTCGGCAAAACCGTCGGGCTCGCCCTTCAGCGAGAAACGGAAGCCGGCGAAGCGCTGCTGGACGCCGTCGATGAGGGACGCGACCCCGTCATGGCCGTCGCCCTGCATGACCGGGTCGCGATAGCTGACATCCTCGGTGAAGGCAGCTTCGAGCAGCGCCTCGCGGCGGGCCGCATCGCTCTCGTTCCAGGCGGCGATGTAGTTGCGGGCGATCGTGTTGAGGTCGGTCATTGTCATGCTCCTTCGTTGGATCGTTTCGACATGACCTTTTTGGCGCCCCGCAGAAGCGAAACCAATTACGCCTGAGGTAATCGGGCGAATGCACCCGGAGAGGAAGGAAACCATGAGCAGCGGATTTTTCGGCGACATCAAGAAGATCAAATATGAGGGACCGGATTCGACCAATCCGCTGGCCTATCGCTTCTACAACCCGGACGAGGTGGTGGCCGGCAAGCGGCTGGAAGACCATCTGCGCTTCGCCGTCGCCTACTGGCATTCCTTTGCCTGGCCGGGCGGCGACCCGTTCGGCGGCCAGACCTTCGACCGGCCCTGGTTCGCCAAGCCGGGCGGCATCGACACGATGGAGCTGGCCAAGCTCAAGGCCGACGTCGCCTTCGAGATGTTCTCGCTGCTCGGCGCGCCCTATTTCTGCTTCCACGATGCCGACGTGCGCCCGGAAGGCAAGGATTTCTCCGAGAGCGCCGCGCGCCTCGACGAGATCACCGACTATTTCGCCGACAAGATGAAAAAGACCGGCGTCAAGCTGCTCTGGGGCACGGCGAACCTGTTCTCGCATCGCCGCTTCATGTCGGGCGCGGCCACCAACCCCGATCCGGATGTGTTCGCCTATGCGGCGGCGACGGTGAAGAAGTGCATCGACGTGACGAAGAAGCTGAAGGGCGAGAACTATGTGCTGTGGGGCGGGCGCGAAGGCTATGAGACCTTGCTCAACACCGACCTCGCGCGCGAGCAGGAACAGGCCGGCCGCTTCCTCAACCTCGTCGTCGACTACAAGCACAAGATCGGCTTCAAGGGCACGATCCTGATCGAGCCGAAGCCGCAGGAGCCCACAAAACACCAGTACGACTACGACGTCGCCACTGTGTACGGCTTCCTCAAGCGCTTCGGCCTGGAGAAGGAGGTCAAGCTCAACATCGAGCAGGGCCACGCGATCCTCGCCGGCCATTCCTTCGAGCACGAACTGGCTCTGGCCAACGCGCTGGGCGTCTTCGGCTCTATCGACATGAACCGCAACGACTACCAATCGGGCTGGGACACCGACCAGTTCCCCAACAATGTGCCGGAAATGGCCTTGGCCTATTACCAGGTGCTGCTGGGCGGCGGCTTCAAGACTGGCGGCACCAATTTCGACGCCAAGCTCCGGCGCCAATCGCTCGACCCGGACGACCTGCTGATCGGCCATATCGGCGGCATGGATGCCTGCGCGCGCGGCCTGAAGGCGGCGGCGAAGATGATCGAGGACAAGGCGCTGTCCGGTCCGCTCGCCGAACGCTATGCCGGCTGGAACACCGCCGAAGGCGAGGCGATGCTTTCAGGCAAGCGCACGCTGGAGGAGATCGCCGAACGCGTGGTGAAGACGAAGATCGAGCCGCAGCCGCGCTCCGGCCGGCAGGAGCTGCTCGAAAACATCGTCAACAGGTATGTCTAAAGAACGGCACGCTGCCTCGCGCCCGAGCAGTCGGGACGCGGGGCAGGCCTGAAAATTGCGTTCGCGAGGGCGGAATCAAGCGACAAAACTTTGCCCCGCGCTGCCCCTCAATCACCTCGTTCTTGCCTTCAAACAGCCGTCACGGATTTCGTATAAACGTGGCTCCTGTGGCGGGTGAAGAAGAAGGAGGCGAACCGATATGCAGCACGAACGCGAAATCGACGCCCTGCTCTCGTCCGGCGAGACCGGATCGATCATCGACCGGCTGATGGCATTGCCGCACTCGAAAGACAATGCGCGCAAGACAAATGAATGGGATCGCGCGGTTGCCGCGCGGCTCGAAACGGCGCTGGCCAAGAGCATGCGCTCGCGCATAGTCGGCGAAGGCCGCGACGCCGCCTGATTCTTCCGTGGCCTGATTCTCTCGTGGCCTGATTTTCTCCTGGTTTGACGAACGGAGACCGTTTCTCCATCCTGCGCCGATGATACGCGCGGTGCTGCTCGATCTTCTGGGTGTCGTCTACGATGGCGATACCCCGATACCAGGCGCGGCCGCGGCTATCGAACGTCTGCGTAAGGCCGGCCTGCCGCTGCGTTTCGTCAGCAACACGACACGCTCGCCGCGCAGCAAGATCATCGCGCAGCTTGTGGCCATGGGCATCGAGGTCGCGGACGAAGAGTTGCTGACGCCGGCGCGCGCCGCGGTCGAATGGCTGCGCAATCACGACCGCCAGCCGCATCTGCTCGTCCATCCCGACCTCGAAGCCGAGTTTTCCGGACTGGAGGGCGGGAACGGGCGTGCTGTCGTCGTC
>NZ_RZSA01000456.1:0-5060 GCF_003998075.1 Mesorhizobium sp. M2A.F.Ca.ET.037.01.1.1
GCCGAGGATCTCGCCCTTCTTCACGGTCAGCGAGACGCCGTCGAGCGCCGCCGTCGCGCCGAAGCGGCGCTTCAGATCGACGAGGCGGACAACGTCTTCCCGCCCGGTCGGCTCGACGCGGACCGGGTCGGCAAGTCCGGCGGTGACATGCTGGTTCATCTCTGTTTCCGTTTCAGTGTCACGCAAACGCGACGGCGGCCCGCTCAACAGCGGACCGCCCATTTCTGCCAACCATGCGCCGGTCAATAGGCGCTGATCCCGGTGCCCTTGTAGACCTTGTCGAACTCGGCCTTGACCGTCTCATTCTGGTAGGAGGCGACCAGCGTCTTCACCCAGGGCTCGTTCTCGCTTCCGATCTTGACCGCGATGAAGTTGCGGTAGGGATTGTCGGCCACCGGCTCCTGCGCGATGCGGTTTTCCGGGCCGAGGCCGCTCTTCAGCGCCCAGTCGGTGTTGACGACCGCGGCGTCAAGATCGTCGACCGAGCGGCCGACGATGCCGGCGTCGAGCTCCTTGATCTCGAGCTTCTTCGGGTTGTCGGCAATGTCGGCGGTCGTCGCCAGGATGCCGGTGCCGTCTTTCAGCTTGATCAGGCCCTCATGCTCCAGCACGTGCAGCGCGCGGCCCTCGTTGGACGGGTCGTTGGGCAGGCCGATGACAGCGCCTTCCGGCAGGTCGGCGACCTTGGCGTGCTTCTTCGAATAGAGCCCGATCGGCCAGACGCCGGTATAGCCGACCGGCACGATATGATAGCCTTGCGTCTTGATCTGGTTGTCGAGATAGGGCTTGTGCTGGAAGGCGTTGGCGTCGATCTCGCCCCGCTCCAGCGCCTCGTTGGGCTGGGTGTAATCGTTGAAGACGACTGTCTCGATGGTCAGCCCTTTCTTGGCCGCCTCGGCGGTGACGACGCGCCAGACATCCTCATCCTCGCCGCTGATGATGCCGACCTTGATCGCCTTCTTCTCCTCGGCGAAGGACGACGACGGCGCGTTGAGGCCGATGACGGCCAATGTCGTGGCGAGAAGCGCCGCCAGTCCGGCGCGCCTGGTGATTGACGTAACGAGAGAATTTGAAGCGTTGCCGGGTTCGGACATGATGCGTTCCTTGCAATCCTGAAATCATTTGGGCCTGGCGGGATGCGAAGCCTTGATATCAAGCATCACCAATGCTGCCGGCTCGGGCAAAGAAGCGCATTTCCTCTCGGACGGGAGGCGGAAAATATTCTCTCAAAGATTTTATGACTTGGAGCACATCGGCCGCTGGCAAGCGGATATCGACGGCAAGGCGATGGAAACTTGCGCGTCTAAAGCTCGTCGCGCCGAACCGGATTCTGGCGACGCGGCCTTAAGTCTTTGTTTGATGCATGTCGTTGTCCCAGAACCGCTGCACAGTTCTGGGCGCCATGCATTAGGAAGCCCGCCGTGTGACACGCAAGGACGGCCGGCCGTCTGCCGGCAGCGACGAGACGGTGGGCAGGCCTCGCGCTTCCTGCACAGGGTAGCCCAACCGTTGCAGGCTGGCCCGCGCCAGCGCCGCATTGCTGTCGACGACGACCAGTCCGTTCGTGTCGCCGAGGCTGGCTGCCACGACGGACAGTTCGGTGCAGCCAAGTAGGGCGACATCTGCGCCGGCCATTTGCGCGAGATGAAGCGCGCGCTCGGTCTCGGCCGCGGCTTGCGCGATCGAACCGGCCTTGACGAGCATGATCGCGCTGTCGACGCGTTCCTGAAACTCGGCATCCTGCGGAAGGCAGAGGTCGAAGCCCGCCGCCGCTATCCTGTGCTGATAGAAACCGGAAACCAGGGTGCCCGGGGTTGCGAGGTTCGCCACCCTGCCCCGGTCCAGGCCGCGGCGGATTTCCGCCACCACCGCGTCGCCGATATGGATGATCTCGGCTGACGAGTTCGCCGCCAGCTTGTCGTACCAATGATGGGCGGTGTTGCAGGGCATGGCGATGCAGGCAACGCCGAGCGCGTTGAGCGTCGAGACCGCAGCGGTCAGCGGGGCCAGCGGCCCGTCATGGTTGCTGAGGATCGCTTCGGTCCTGTCGGGCAGCTGCGGCACGCTGAGGATGACGGAAGGCACATGCTCGTTGTCGCGCAGCGCCTCGGTCATCCGCGTCAGCTTGACGTAGAAGTCGGCCGATGCCAGCGGCCCGAGACCGCCGATGATGCCGAGCTGCGGACGGATGGCGTCGTCGATCATCGGGCGGGCTCGGCTTCGAGATCTTGCGCGACGGTTTCAGCGCTCTGCACCGTCTCCCGATGGCTGGGTGCGATCATTGCCGTGCTTGCCGCCACGGTGGAGACGCTGGACAGCGTCATCAGCGTGTCCACGGCCGCGTCCACCGCGACGAACAGGGCGAACGCCGCCTCGAAGGGAAGCTTCAGATAGCCGCAGACGATGGACATCTGCGAGAGGATGAGCAGGCTGCCCATGCCGCCTGTCGTCAGCGCCAGAAGCGCGGAGACGACGCCGACAAGCATGAGGTCCGGGATCGCCAGCTGATGGCCGTAGAGCTGGGCAATGAACAGGGCGCCGGATGTGTAGACCAGCGCCGGCCCGGTCCGCAGCAGCGCCGCCTGCAGCGGCACGAGCAGCTCGACCACCACCAGGTTGAAGCGCAGCCGCTCGCTCAAAAGATTGATGACCCAGGGCAGCGACGCGACGGTGGAGCGCGTCGTGATGGCAACCATCAGAAGCGGCTGAAGGGTCTTGATCGTGGCCCAGTAGCTTCGCCGCGACCTGATGGCGATAATCGCGAACGCGCCGGCGAGGAATGTCAGGCAGGAAAGGCCCATCACCAGCAGATAGCCGCCCATCAGCATCAGCGGCTTGGTGCCGGTCGACGCGGTCTGGTCGGCGATCAGGACGAAGGTTGCGAAGGGCAGTCCCCAGACGAACCAGTTGGTCAGCACCGTGCAGGCCCGATACACCGCGTTGAGCGCCTGTGAGAGGCTCAGCGACGAGGGCTGGGGAATCTTGCCCATCGCCAGCCCGAAAAGCAGGCAGAACAAGAGGACCTGGATGGTCTGGCCCGAGGCCAGCGCGTTGAAAACGTTGTTCGGCACCAGGTCCAGGAAGATCGAATGTCCGCCGTTCGGATCGGCGGTGGGCGGTGGCGGCTGGAACGGGAAGGCGAGATCGGTGGAGACGCTGCCTTGCGAATTGATGAATTCGCCGAGCTCGATGCGCGACTGTGGGTTCTCGATCTGGCCCGGCTTGAGGATCAGCGAATAGGTGCCGCTGACCAGCACGGCGAGAAATGACACGACCAACACGGCTATACCCACCTTACCGAGATAGCGGACCGATTTCGGGTCCTGAACCATGGCTGTGATCGAGAAGATGACGGACGAGACCAGGTAAGGCAGGACGACCATCTTGAGGAAATTCAGGTAGACCTGCGCCACGGGGCTGATCGCATGGGCGAAGGTCGGGTAGTACAGTCCGCACAGAATCCCGGCCAGGATCATGATGATCGTCGTCAACGGCGAGCGCAAGATGCGCTTTGCCGCCAGGCGCCAATCGAGAGGCATGGGTGCGGCTGCATCCGAGACGGCCATTGTCAGGCTTTGCTCCCCTGGCGATAGCGCGCAATGATCTCGTCGGTGTTGAGGACCTGCTGACCCCTTGCCAGATCGAGATAGAGATCGACAAAGGCCGCGAGATGCGGATTGGCCGGGCTAACGCCGACCGCGATTGTGTCGACCTTGTCCGTCAGCGTGATCGAGCGCGCGACGACAGTCATCGACGGGTCATCGACCATCAGCTTCTTGATCTCGAAATCATCGCGATAAGCAAGGTCGATCGTGCCATTGCGGATCGCGTCGATGACCGTGTTCCAGCCCGCGAAGCGCTGGATCGTGGCGTGCGGGAAAGTGGCCGCCGCATACGTGGCGAAGGACGAGCCTTCGATCACGCCGAGATCGCCGGAGAAATCGCGGATGATCTGTTCGGGCGGCTTGCCTTGCGTGATGCGCGCCAGGTTCACGCGATTGGCGAGCAGCCCCTGATGCAGCATGGCATAAGGGCGTGAATAGAGGATCGAGCGGCCGCGCTGAAGCGTGCGGCTGAGCTTGCCGATTGCCAGGTCCGCCTGACCGGAGATCAGTTTTTGCACCATGCCATCGAAGGTCACGGCGGACCGGTCGAACACGGATTCGACGCCAAGCTCGGCGGCTATGCCGCGCGCAAGGTCCATGTCGATACCCTTGTCGCCTGAGCCGTCGGCCGGAAAGAAAGGATCGGAGGCGAAAGCCGGCATGGCGATGCGCAGCTTGTTGTCGCTCACGATGGGTTTTGGAGCGTCTTGCGCCTTGGCCGGCGTGGCCATGGCTTGCGCCTGCGCGACCAGCAGCCCTCCGCCTCCGGCTGCAAACAGCGTGCGACGTGTAAGCGGCATGCCCATTCTCAATTCGCGCAGGAGAGCCGGACAACAGATCTGACCAGTCCGCAGTATGCACGCCGAAGTTAAGTAAAGGTATCTTTTATTTTTCCCCTTTTTACATTGCAGATCGCTAAAATGGCATCATCAAATATGCAGATCTTCTAAAATAGCGCAGCTCGCGGCGGGGCGCGTTGTTGAAGAGTCCTGTAGTGGGTCGTCAGAACGTCTCGACCCAAGGTCTCAGCTCGACCTCGAAGCTCCAGGCGCTGCGATGCTGGCGATGGACCGCAAGGTAGGTCTCGGCGATCGCGTCGGGCGAGAGGCGGCGGTCCGGGCGGTCGGGCTCTGGCGCCTGTCCGGCCGGCTCGATCTGGCCGTCGATGATGAAATGCGCAACATGAATGTTCTTCGGGGAAAGCTCGCGCGCCATCGATTGCGCCAGCCCGCGCAGGCCGAATTTCGGCATGGCGAAGCCGGCCGAGCCGGAAAAGCCCTTGAGGCTCGCCGTGGCGCCGGTGAACAGGATCGACCCCGAGCCGCGCGCCAAGAGCCGGTGCGCCGCCTGCTGGCCGACCAGGAAGCCGCCATAAGCGCCGACAAGCAAAGCTTGCTTGACCGCCTCGGGATCGAGGTCGGCGATCGGCCCGCGTGTGCGGCCGCTGGCGTTGAA
>NZ_RZSA01000457.1:0-5050 GCF_003998075.1 Mesorhizobium sp. M2A.F.Ca.ET.037.01.1.1
TGGCAGGCCGGGCCCGATCGAGGCGTTCGGTGAGCTGACCGGCGTGCCTTCCGAGAAGGAGGACGACGGCGCCGGCAGGTCGCGCGGCGGCGGCAGCATCCTGATGCTGGAACCGGCGGCGGCCCTGCGCTCAGCTTGACGGGCCGAGCGCGGCTTCGACCAGCCGCCTGGCATCCGCTCCCGACCATTCGGCCGGGCCGTTCATATGCGCGATCAAGCAGCCGTCCGCGTCGATCAGCATGGTGACCGGAAGCCCGAGCGCCAGGCCGCGCGTCTTCGCCTCGTTGAACAGGGCGATCGTCGGATCGCGGTAGAAGCCGAGCGTCTCGACGCCGATTTCCTTGAGGAACTTCTTCGGCTTGGTATCGTCGCCCGTATCGACATTGACCGCGACGACCTCGAAGTCCTTGCTGCCCTTCTCCTTCTGCAGCGCGTCGAGCGCCGGCATCTCGGCGCGGCAAGGCGCGCACCATGTCGCCCACAGATTGAGCAGCACCGTCTTGCCGGCATGGTCGGCGATCGTCATCGGCTTGCCATCGGGACCGTTGAAGGCGAGGCTTTTCAGCGATTGCGGCGGATCGGCTGGCTGCAGCGCCGCGACCTGGCCAACCGCTTTTGCGGCGACGGTCTTGGCCCGGGTTGCCTTGGCCGCACAGGCGGTGTCGTCTTTGCCGGCGGCCGCAGCGACCTTCTCCGGAGCGTTGTTGCCAGAACCGCTCTCGCTGACATATACCGCGACCGCGCCGGCCAGCACGCCCGCCACCAAAGCGGCAAGGATTAGGCGCGTAGCCGGAAAAAAGAATCTCTTGCCGTCTGCCATTTTCAAAACTGCTCCGGAGCACGGGTTATAGCGATGAGCGACAAGAAGGCCAGCAACCAGATGTGGGGCGGACGTTTTGCCTCGGGTCCGGCCGCGATCATGGAAGCGATCAACGCGTCGATCGGCTTCGACCGCAAGCTCTATGCGCAGGACATAAGCGGATCGATCGCCCATAGCGAGATGTTGGCTGAAACGGGCATTATTTCGGCGGCCGATCAAGAAAAAATCGCTCACGGGCTGAACACGATCCTGAAAGAGATCGAGGCCGGCACCTTCGAATTCTCCACCAGGCTGGAAGACATCCACATGAATGTCGAGGCCCGCCTTGCCGACCTGATCGGCCCTGCGGCCGGACGTCTGCACACCGCCCGCTCGCGCAACGACCAGGTGGCGGTCGATCTGAGGCTCTGGGTCAAGCAGGAATGCCAGCGCGTCGCCGAGGCATTGAAGGACTTGATCGCCGCATTCCTCGAACGCGCCGAGGAGCATGCGGCGACCGTCATGCCCGGCTTCACCCATATGCAGGCCGCGCAGCCGGTGACTTTCGGCCACCATTGCATGGCCTATGTCGAGATGTTCGGCCGCGACCTCTCGCGCGTCCACGACGCCATCGAGCGCATGGACGAAAGCCCGCTTGGCGCGGCGGCGCTTGCCGGCACCAGCTTTTCCATCGACCGTCATATGACCGCGAAGGCGCTCGGCTTCCGCGAACCGACGCGCAATTCGCTGGACAGCGTTTCGGACCGCGACTTCGCGCTGGAATTCCTGAGCCTCGCCGCGATCTGCGCGACGCACCTCTCGCGGCTCGCCGAGGAGATCGTCATCTGGTCGACGCCGCAATTCGGCTTCATCCGCCTGTCGGATTCCTTCTCCACCGGCTCCTCGATCATGCCGCAGAAGAAGAACCCGGACGCCGCCGAGCTGGTGCGCGGCAAGACCGGCCGCGTCAACGGCCATCTCGTCGGCCTGCTGACCGTGATGAAGGGCATGCCGCTGACCTATGGCAAGGACATGCAAGAGGACAAGGAAGCGGTCTTCGACGCCGCCGAGACGCTCGACCTGATGCTGGCGGCGACCACCGGCATGGTGCGCGACATGACCGTCAACGCCGCCGCCATGAAGAAGGCCGCCGGCGCCGGTCACGCCACCGCGACCGACCTCGCCGACTGGCTGGTGCGCAATCTCGGCCTGCCCTTTCGCGAGGCGCACCATGTCACCGGCCGCGCCGTGGCGCTCGCCGAGGAGAAGAAGGTCGGCCTGGAGAAGCTCTCGCTGGAGGACCTGCGCTCGATCCATCCCGGCATCACCGACGACATCTTCTCGGTGCTTGCCGTGCAGAATTCGGTGAAGAGCCGGGTGAGCTTCGGCGGCACCGCGCCGTCCGAAGTGCGCAAGCAGATCCGCTACTGGAAAAAGCGGCTCGCCAAGGCTTAATGCCTGTCGCCAGAAGTGCATAGCGGTTCTGGGACAACGACATGCATCAAAACAAATGCATGTCGCCCGGACGTGTGCAGCGGTTCTGGGCACGATATGCATCAAAACAATTGCCCGGATGCAAAGTGCCGAAAACTCGGCTAAAAGCGGCGGCACAGGAAACAATTTCAAACGGATGGATCGATGACCCGTAGCAGGATTTTGGTGACGCTAGCGCTGCTGGCGGCGGTTGTCACCGTCACGGCCTGCGGCAGGAAGACCGGCCTCGACACGCCCTATGAGGCGGCGGAGCAGGCGCGCAAGGATGCGGAAAAAGCCAAGCAGCCCCTCCCGCCCGAGCCGGAGAAACCGGTCAAGGACAGGAAGTTCATCCTCGATCCACTGCTCTAGAGCCGACGGGATCGCTCGATCTCACCACGCTCCAACTTTCGGGACCAACCCTCGTGAACCATTTCGACTACCGCGACGGCGTGCTCCATGCCGAGGACGTCGCCATCCCCGATATAGCAGCCGAGGTCGGCACGCCTTTCTACTGCTATTCGACGGCGACGCTGACCCGGCATTTCCGCGTTTTCAGAGAAGCCTTCGCCGGCCTCGACGCGCTGGTCTGCTACGCCATGAAGGCGAACTCCAACCAGGCCGTGCTGAGGACGCTGGCCAGGCAAGGTGCTGGCGCCGACGTGGTCTCGGAAGGCGAATTGCGCCGTGCCCTGGCCGCCGGCATCCCGGCCAGCAAGATCCTGTTTTCCGGCGTCGGCAAGACCGCGCGCGAGATGGATTTCGCGCTCTCCGCCGGCATTCTTTGCTTCAATGTCGAATCCGAGCCTGAACTCGAACTGCTGTCGGCGCGCGCCGTGGCGCTCGGCAAGGTGGCGCCCATCTCGCTGCGCATCAATCCGGATGTCGATGCCAGGACACACAAGAAGATCTCGACCGGCAAGGCCGAGAACAAGTTCGGCATCCCGTGGCAGCGCGTGCGGCAGGTCTATGCCCGCGCGGCCGAATTGCCCGGCATCAAGGTGACCGGCATCGACACCCATATCGGCAGCCAGATCACCGAATTGCAGCCCTTCGACGACGCCTTCGCGCTGCTGGTCGAGCTGGTCGGCGCGCTGCGCGCCGACGGACATGCGATCGAGCATGTCGATCTCGGCGGCGGCCTCGGCATCCCCTACCGCGTCGACAACAGCCCGCCGCCGCTGCCCGACGCCTATGCCGAGATCGTCAGGAAGCATGTCACCAGGCTCGGTCTCAAGGTGATGTTCGAGCCCGGGCGCCTGATCGTCGGCAATGCCGGCATCCTGGTGTCCGAGGTCATCTATGTGAAGGAAGGCGACGCCAGGAATTTCCTTATCGTCGACGCCGCCATGAACGACCTGATCCGGCCGACGCTCTATGACGCTTTCCACGACATCCGGCCGGTGGTGCAGCCGCCCGCCTCCACACCCCGCATGAAGGTCGACGTCGTCGGCCCGGTCTGCGAGACCGGCGACTTCCTCGGCCACGACCGCGACCTGCCTAGGCTGAAGGCCGGCGACCTGATCGCTGTTTCGACCGCCGGCGCTTATGGCGCGGTGCAGGCCGGCACCTACAACACCAGGCTTCTTGTGCCGGAGGTTCTGGTCGACGGCGACCGCTTCCATGTCGTGCGCCCCCGCCAGACCTATGAGGACCTGATCGGGCTGGATTCCGTTCCCGACTGGCTGAAGTAGCCGAGCGGTGACGCCTTAAGGAGCAAGCCATGCTGGAGAAAAAGACGATCACGCGCGAGCGCATCGCCGCCGTGGAGCCGCGCATCCGCCCCTATATCCGCCATACCCCGGTCATACGCGTCGACATGGCGGATTTCGGCCGTCCCGCCTTTCCGGTCGACCTGAAGCTCGAAAGCCTACAGCATTCCGGTTCCTTCAAGGCGCGCGGCGCCTTCACCAACCTGCTCGAACGCCAGGTGCCCGAGGCCGGCGTGGTGGCCGCGTCCGGCGGCAACCACGGTGCGGCCGTCGCCTACGCCGCCATGAAGCTTGGGCACAAGGCCACGATCTTCGTGCCCGAGGTCAGTCCCCCGGCCAAGCTCGCGCGCATCCGTAGCTACGGCGCGGATCTGGTCGTCGGCGGGGCCCGCTATGCCGAGGCGCTGGCCGCCAGCGAGGACTTCGCGGCGCGGACCGGCGCCCTGCAGATCCACGCCTTCAACCAGGAGGAAACGCTGCTCGGCCAGGGCACGCTCGGCCTGGAGATCGAGGCCGATCTGCCCGAGATCGACACGCTGCTGGTTGCCGTTGGCGGCGGCGGCCTGATCGGCGGCATAGCCGCCTGGTTCGCGGGTCGCATCCGCATCGTCGCCATCGAGCCCGAGGGCGCTCCGACGCTTTATCGCGCTTTGGAGGCCGGAGAGCCGGTCGACGCCCCGGCCGAAGGCATTGCCGCCGACTCGCTGGCCCCGAAGCGCGTCGGCGAGATGATGTTTCCGATCGCCGAAGCCTTCGTCGAGCGCTCTATCCTGGTCAGCGACGACGACATCATAGCTGCGCAGAAGGCGCTGTGGGACCGCGTGCGAATCATCGCCGAGCCGGGTGGCGCAGCGGCCTTCGCCGCCATGCTTTCCGGGCGCTATGTGCCGGCGGAGGGCGAGCGCGTGGCGGTCCTGGTCTGCGGTTCCAATACGAATCCTGGCAATTTCTGATCATAACCCGGCAAAACCGCTTCACGTTTTTGGAACCCGCCTCGCCTTTGCCGTGTTTGCTGGTATCCTTCTGGTGATGACGTCCGGGCTTACGCCCGGGCAGGAAGGGCCGA
>NZ_RZSA01000458.1:0-5046 GCF_003998075.1 Mesorhizobium sp. M2A.F.Ca.ET.037.01.1.1
TTGGCGTGAAGCTCAAGCGCCACGGCATCTACGACGAATACAGCCTGATCGCGCCGCCCACCCATCTCTACGCTCATTACAAGCTCGATGCCGCAGGCATTCGCAGCGTTGCAGAGGCCTTCATCGCCTGAGCTATGAACGCCACGGAGGCGGGCTGCAGTCGCCCCCGCGAACGGACTGGGCGCGGCTGAGACCCGCCGAAGACGATGAAGGACTTCCCACCGCGAGGGTGTGCCCTGGAAGCCGATCCTATCGGCCTGCAGGGCGTTTCAGGTAAGCAGCTGTCGATGTTAGCTTCTGCGCCGCGGCGTGCCCTGTTCAGTCGCGACATGTCGATGCCGGCCTTTGGTCAACACGGCGGTGACTTACCTGTTCTGCTAGAAACCGTTGGGCGATCGCGTCGTGCGCGGCCTCGTACTTCCCTTGCCATTTGGCCGCGACCGCCGCGCGGGCCGCATATTCGAAACGGACCGAACACCGGCCAATCCTCGTGGACGATCCGCAGCTTGCGGTCGCTTGTAAGCCGCTTCTTCAGTTCCGGATGGCTCTTGCGGCAGTAGGAGCAGTCGTAGTCGATGAACTCGGCGATCGCGAGGTCGGGACTGACGTTGCTGCCGCAAGGTTGAGGCCGACCAGGAGACGCCGATGGCTAATGGAAATTCGCTCAGCATGAAATGACCTTCGAGGCGCAGCGCCGCCCTTCATGGGATGAAACAAGCGCGCGGGCGCGGCCGATGAGGGCGTTTTGGCAACCCGGTCAACCCGGCCGGAGCGTGTGGAAGGATCGCTTGAAATGGATGAGCGGCTCGCCGCCGAGATGCTCCATGTCTCGGACGTCGCCGATCATTATCTCATGGTCGCCGCTCGCGATGATGCTGTTCAGGTCGCAGCTGATGCAGGAAACAGCCCCGTCGATCATCGGCAGGCCCGCATCGGAGAGCCGATGGCTGACGGACGCGAACTTGTCCGCAGCCTTGCTGGCGAATAGCATGCAGATCTCGCGCTGCTCGCGGCTTAGGAAATTGATACAGAAGCGCCGCTTCTCTTTCAGCACCGGCAGCGTGTTGGACGTCTTGTCAACCGAGATCAAGAACTGCATTGGCTCCAGCGAGAGCGCGATGACGGCGCTCATGGTCAGGCCGTGTAAGGTCCCGTCACTGGCCGCGGTCGTGATAACCGCGACGCCGGATGGCCAATGGCTGGACACGGTCTTGAACAGGTCGCGGCCGATGGGCATGGCGGCAGGAGGAACGACGATGGGAGCATTCATGTTCGGTGCGTCCTATGATCGCGCTTTTGGTATTGCGACCATGCCGAAGGGCGGCGGTCGCGTAAATGCGCAAAATTCTTGGTGTCCCATAACAAATCCTTTTGTGAACGCCCGGCAGACGAAATAATGCTTTGAGGGTAAGCCACTGAAAGGATTGCAATGAGTTCGCCGATGTAACTTTGCGAGGTGTTCAATAGGGATCCGCAAAAGTAGGTGCGGCCGAGTCAGCGCCGACTTGCGGATCACGGCCGAGTGCCATAGAAATTCGTTATGTCATTGCTGCGCAAAAGCATCCCCTCGCTCGTCTCGCTAATCTCTTTCGAAGCAGCTGCGCGGCTGATGAGTTTCACCAAGGCGGCCGACGAATTAAACATCACGCAGGCGGCCATCAGCCGGCAGATTCGCGAGCTGGAACATTTCCTCCAGATGCCTCTCTTCGAAAGAGGGCACCGGTCGATCGAGCTCACGCCGGCTGGCGCCATGCTCAATGCATCGCTGCCGGTGCATCTGACGGCCATAGCCTCTCTTGCGGACCGCGTAAGGGAGCTGCGCGATCCGCAGGCGATCGTGGTCGGCACGACCCATGCTTTCGGCACCTACTGGCTGGCCCCGCGGCTTGCCGAGTTCAGCGGTCTCCATCCGGACGTGGATCTGCGGCTGGCGGTGAATGACGAACTCGTCGACATTTCGAAGCAGCGGATAGACATGACGGTGCGTTTCGGCGGAGGCTCGTGGTCGTCCATGTCGGCAAGGTTCCTGGTCGGCTGCGAGGTGACGCCAGTCTGCCATCCTTCCTATTGGGACAGGCGCAAGCGACCAGCCCGCCCAGCCGATCTCTTGGGCGAGAAACTGCTCGACATTGAGGGGCGATCCGTGCAGGGCGGTGGCTGGAGCGACTGGTTTCATGCCCATGGAATCGACGCCACCAAAGGCAAGCACCAGATCACGGTCAACAACTTCTCAGTCCTCATGCAGGCGACGCTGAGCGGCCAGGGTATCGCCCTGGCTGGCAGCCCGCTGATCGACGATCTCTTCGCCAGCGGGGTTCTGGTGCCGGCCGTCGACATCACCCCGTACAGAGTGCGGGGTGCCGACTATTATGTAGTGGAGCCAGCCGGACAACTGCGCAAGCAAAGTTGCGAAATGTTCTGTGCTTGGCTTTACGACAGGATGCGTCGGGATGCATCGGTGACGAACAATGAGCATCTGCTGACTGAAATTCATCCGCCGGCTTTATGAGATCCGGTCAGTCAAGACCTTTGCTCATCGAAAACTGCTGCTTCGGCGGCCGCGCGACGAATGGCGAAGACTGGCTTGATTGTCTGAATTCATTGGTGCCTTGACCTTCGGGCGCGTTTCTTCTTGTGTCCGACTCAGGGCTGTGCAATCGAGGTGAAGATGAGCAACGATGTCGAGGAAAAGGCCGCCGCAGACCGACAGCCGAAGCGCATCGTAGCGCGCCAGCCCCAACGCAAACCCGGGCAGTTGCGCTTTCGCAAACTGCTCGACGCGCTGGACGAGTTGCTTGCAACCAGCAACGTTCAGGATATCGGGCTTTACCAGATCGCCGCCAAGGCGAAGGTGCCGAACGCATCGGTCTACCATTTCTTCCCTAGCACGGAATCCGCACTGCTTGCGCTTGCCGAGGTGCACCACAATGCGTTGCTAGAGCTCTCCATGCTGCAGCTGGAAATCCGGCCGGCGCGTTGGCAGGATCTGTTTCGGCAGAAGGTGATCAGCGCGGCCGAGTATCACAACAGTCACCCGGCGGCGTTGCGATTGTTTCTCGGCGCCAATATCAGCGTCGAGGTCAAAAGCGCCGATATATCGCAGTACCATCGTCTTGTTGACGGCAGGTCGCAGCTGCTTTCGTACTACTTCCATGTGCCTGCCGTGCCGGATTGGGAGCGCCGTCTCGCGGCATACTTCGCCATGATAGACGGCGTTTTCTCGCTGTCTTACAGCGAAAACGGTTTTATCCGGGAGGACTATGTTGCGGAGGCGCATCTGGCTGGTATCGCCTATCTGCGCTGCTATCTTCCGGAAATTCTAGTGCCTCGTGACGATGCCGGGTAGCGGCCGTTCCACGGCCCCTGAATGCAAAAATCCGCTGGTTTTAGAGTAATGGGGCGGCCCAGCGATCTATCATGCTGGGCCGCTCATGCTACCTCGGGTCAGGCGTCAGTTCTGCAGGTTTTCGCGGAAGGTCGCGTACTGATACTCCTTGCGGTATATCCCGCGGCGTTGCAGTTCCGGGACCACAGTCTTGACGAACTGGACATAGGTTCCAGGACTGATCGACGGGCAGATCATGAAGCCGTCGCAGCATTCGGCTTCGAAGAAATCCTGCAGGTGGTCGGCAATCTGTTTCGGAGTGCCGATGAGCTGCGGGGTCATCTGGCTGGTCGCCCAGGCCTTGCCGGCCTGGCCTAGCGTCAGCCCATCCTTCTTGGTTCCCTGCAGCATCACGTCGAGGATGCCGCGGCAGCCTTGGGTCAGTTCTAGGTCCTCCAGCGGCTTGTCGAGAGGTTCCTTCGACATGTCGACGCCCAGCGCGTTGGAGATCTCGGCGACGCCGAGCGTGGGGCTTGCATACTCGTTGATGGCCGCGGCGCGCTCTCGGGCGATCGATTCCGTGTCGCCGAGCACGATGTCAACGGCAGGAACGATGGCGCATTCGTTCGGCTTGCGTCCGCTGGCTACAACCCGATCCTTGATGTCGCGGTAGAAGGCCTGCATGTGCTCCTTGGAGTTCTGCAACGTGAAGATGACTTCGGCCCAGCGGCCGGCGAATTCGCGGCCGCGAGGTGACGACCCCGCCTGCATGATGACCGGCCGGACCTGTGGAGAGCTTGGCACCGTCAGCGGGCCGCTGGTGCGCACATATTGGCCTTCATAGTTGGCGTAGTGGACTTTGTCGGGGTCGGCGAAGACATTGTTCTCCCGATCGCCGACGAGCGCTCCCGGCTCCCAGCTCCGCCAGAGCTTGTCGCAGGCCTCAAGCACTTCGTCGGCCATGTCGTACCGTTTGTTCTTGTCCATCAGCGCATCCATACCGAAATTCCTGGCCTCGCGCTCCATCGCCGAGGTGACTACGTTCCAGCCGGACCGACCTTTGCTGATGTGATCGAGGGAGGCGAAGGCACGCGCGATGTGGAAAGGGTGATAGAAGGTCGTCGACATGGTCGATGCGAGTCCGATGCGCGAGGTGACGCGGGCCATGGCGGCTAGAAGCTGCATCGGATCCATCATGCATTGCTGACCGCCCTCTTTCAGGTTGGTGCGGTAGCCGCCAGCGTATGAATCGAAGAGCATCAGGAAGTCGACGAAGAACAACCCGTCGAATTTGCCGCGCTCCAGGACGCGGGCGATCTCCTCGTAGCGGGCAGGATCAAGCATAGCCAGGCCGTCGCTCTCCGGGTGTCGCCAGCTCCCGTAGTGGTGCCAGGTCGGCCCCGCCAGTACGTAGCCTATCAGATGCATTTGCCGCTTCGACATGGGTGGAAATCCTCCGCGTGGCCGGGACAGTCGTGATAATGAGAGAGCGCTAGGATTACAGAGAAACTTATTCGTTATCAACAGGCATTCTGGATGAAACGACGGTGCCCTCGATCACGGTGTGCGTCCGGCGGACACTTATCCAAACTGCTTGAGTTTCATGGAAAATTAGCGCAAATTTTGGGGGGGCGGATCCCGTGTCGGGTTTGGCACTCATAAAGCCACTAATCGATATTTATCATAGTAATGGATCCGGAGACCTCGGAGGGACTTATGGA
>NZ_RZSA01000459.1:0-5042 GCF_003998075.1 Mesorhizobium sp. M2A.F.Ca.ET.037.01.1.1
GGCCGAAGCAGAGCGGGGTGAAGATGTCGATCACCCGCACCCCGCTCTGCTTCGGCCAGCGGCTTGGCATCTTCGCCGGTTCCGGCGTCGGCAAGTCGACGCTGCTTGCCATGCTCGCCGGCGCCGAGGCCTTCGATACCGTGGTCGTGGCCCTGATCGGCGAGCGCGGCCGCGAGGTGCGCGAGTTCCTCGAGGATACGATCGGCGCCGAGAGCATGGCCAAGACCGTCGCCGTGGTCGCCACCAGCGACGAAAGCGCCATGATGCGCCGGCGTGCGCCCGACACCGCCATGTGCGTGGCCGAGCATTTCCGCGACCAGGGCCATCGCGTGCTCCTGGTGCTGGATTCCATCACCCGCTTCGCGCATGCGCTACGCGAGGTGGCGACCGGAACGGGCGAGCCGCCGGTCGCACGCGGCTATCCGGCCTCGGTCTTCACCGACCTGCCGAAGCTGCTCGAACGCGCCGGCCCGGGCGCCGAGGGAAAAGGCTCGATCACCGCCATTATTTCCGTGCTGGTCGACGGCGACGACCACAACGACCCGGTCGCCGATTCGGTGCGCGGCATCCTCGACGGCCATGTCGTGCTCGACCGCGCCCTTGCCGAGCAGGGCCGCTATCCGCCGGTCAATCCGCTGTCGTCCATCTCGCGCCTTGCCGACAAGGCCTGGAGCCCGGAACAGCGCGTGCTGGTGACCAGGCTGAAATCGATGATCGCGCGCTTCGAGGATACGCGCGACATCCGTCTTTTGGGTGCCTACCAAAGCGGCGCCGATGCCGAGCTCGACAACGCCGTGCGCCAGGTGCCGCTGATCTATGAGGCGCTTACGCAATCGCCGAGGGACCGCGCGTCGGCGGATCCGTTCGCCGACCTCGCCCGCCATCTCAAGGGGAAGCTGAATGGCGATCAAGGAGACTGAGCTCCAATATACCGAGCGCATGTTGCGCGACATGCTTGCCGAGGCCGAGGCGGCGGAAAGGGCCGAGGCCGACGCGGCAAGATCCGCCAATGACAAGGTCGCGAATGCCAAGACACAGAAGACAGCGGCTCTGCTGAACAGAGCCGACAGGCAGCATCCGCCGCGGAAATCCGCCGCCGGGAGCGCCGATGTCGCGCAGGCCAGCCGCGATTCCGTGCTCGACGGGCTTTTTCCCCGCACCGAGTGGCCGGAGCCACCGAAAGCCCAGTTCCCGCGCCTGGCCGACAGGAGCGCCGACCGCCGCAGCGATTTCGTCATCGCCGCGCTCGGCATCACGCTCGGCCTCATCTGTGCGTTGTTCCCCTGGTACATCTTCTTCAACCAGGAGCAGTTCGGCGTCCAGACCATCAAGTTCGGCGGCAGCGGCAGCAATTCCGGACGTGAGGGCGGTGGCGTTGTGGCTCAACGCAGCGGACCGCTGACGGCCAAGGACGTTCCCAATCCCGATATCGACCTGTTTGCGACCGGCACGGTGCAGGATGATCCCGCCCCGCCGCCCGCCGACCAGCCCTTCCCGGCCGCCGCTTCCGAATTCAAGATGGTGCATGTCGCCAACGGCCGCGCCATGATCGAGGACGATACGGGTCTGTGGGTCGTTCAGCGCGGCTCCGTCCTGCCGGATTCGAGCCGCGTCGCCTCGATCGAGCAGCGCGGCGGCAAGTGGGTGATCGTCACCAGCACAGACAAGGTGATCCAGCTCTCGAAGTAACGGAGCCGGGCCGTACAGCCCCGCCCGCGCAAGGTCCGCGCAAGACTGGCCGCCTAGTCTTGTGCGTACTTGTCCGGGAGATTCCCATGGAACCCGTAAATCTTTTCGACCTTGCCACGCGGCAGTCGCAATGGCTGACCGTGCGCCAGTCGGCGATTGCCTCCAACATCGCCAATGCCAACACGCCGGGCTATACGGCCAATGATGTCGAGCCGTTCGAAAAGGTCCTCGACCGCACCGCGGTGACGCTGGCTGCCACGCAGACGGGCCATCTCGGCGCCGAAACCACCAATGCCGGCTTCAACGTCAAGCCGGAGGATCCAGACGGCGCGATCATGCCGTCGAAGAACACCGTCGTTCTCGAGCAGGAGCTGATGAAAGCCGGCGAGGTTCGCCGCTCCTTCGAGCTCAACACGGCGATCGTCAAGGCCTTCCATTCGATGATGACGATGGTGGTGAAGAGCTGACCATGGACGCCCTCACCGCAGCCCTCAAAGTCGCGGCCTCCGGCCTTGGTGCCCAGTCTGAGCGCCTGCGCGTGGTCTCGGAAAACCTCGCCAACGCCCAGTCGACCGGCAGCACGCCCGGCGCCGATCCCTATCGCCGCAAGACGATCACCTTTCAATCCGAGGTCGACCGCGCAACCGGCGGCTCGCTGGTGGAAGTGAGCGGCATCAATCGCGATCCTTCGGATTTCCCGATCGAATTCCAGCCCGGCAACGAAGCCGCCGACGCCAAAGGGTACGTCAAGATGCCCAACGTCAACACATTGGTCGAAATGGCCGACATGAGCGAGGCGAACCGCTCTTATGAAGCCAACCTGCAAGTCATCAAGCAGGCTCGCGATCTGATTTCCATGACCATCGACCTGATGAGGAACCAGTAATGATTGGCGGTATTGGGGCACTACAGTTCAAACCGGCAATCGACGGCACCGACTCGGCCGCGCCGGGCCTGCTTCAAGGCGGTGTCGGGACGCAGGCCAGCGAAAGCATCGGCAGCAGCTTCGCCGACGTCCTCAGCCAGGCCGCGACGAAGACCGTCAACACGCTGCAGGGTGCCGAGCAGATGTCGATACAGGCGCTCAAGGGCGACGCCGACACCCGTCAGGTTGTCGATGCGGTGTTGAGCGCCCAGCAGGCGCTGCAGACGACCATCGCCATCCGCGACAAGGTCGTCTCGGCTTACCTCGAGATCAGTCGCATGAGTATCTAGGAACCGCGTCATGAAAGCACTCGCCATCGCCGCCACCGGCATGAACGCCCAGCAGACCAACCTGGAAGTCATCGCCAACAACATCGCCAACATCAACACCACCGGCTACAAGCGGGCGCGGGCCGAATTCTCCGACCTGCTCTACCAGGTCGACCGCACGCAAGGCGTGCCCAACCGTTCCAACACCTCGCTGGTGCCGGAAGGCGTTTCGATCGGTCTTGGCGTCAAGACGACCGCCGTGCGCAACGTCCACACGCAGGGCGAACTGGCCAGCACCGGCAACAGCTTCGACCTGGCGTTGACCGGCAGGGGCTGGTTCCAGATCGAGGGCGCCGACGGCGGCACGCTCTACAGCCGCGCCGGCGCCTTCAACACCAACGCCACCGGCCAGCTCGTGACGGTGGACGGCGCCAACGTCATCCCGGCCATCACCGTGCCGACCGACGCCATCGAGGTTATCGTCAACAAGACCGGCCAGGTCTTTGCCCGCCTGGACGGTCAGACTGACCTCCAGCTTCTCGGACAGCTCCAGATCGCCAATTTCGCCAACGAGGCGGGCCTGGCCCCGCTCGGCGACAACCTCTTCCAGGAAACGGCTGCCTCGGGCCCGGCCAATGTCGGCGTCCCTGGAGACCCCGGCTTCGCCACGATCCAGCAGGGTTATCTGGAATCATCCAACGTCGACCCGGTCAAGGAAATCACCGAGCTGATCTCGGCGCAGCGCGCCTATGAAATGAACTCCAAGGTCATCCAGGCCGCCGACGACATGGCCTCGGTTGTCTCCAAGAACATCAGGTAACGGATGATGGCCGGGCCGATCTCCTCCGCACTCCGCCGCGCCGTGCTGGCCACCGTCCTGGTGGCCGCCGGCACGCCGGCTATCGCGCAGGACACCACCGGCCAGTCGGCGAACCAGATCGTCGCTGGCCAGGCGGTCGGCGAGGCCGTGCTGATCCCCAACCGGGTCATCTATCCCGGTGAGACAATCGAATCCGCCTCGCTCAAGCAGGTGACGCTCATACCCGGCAAGCATAAGCCGGACGGCATGGCGACGCGCTCCGAGGAGCTTCAGGGCAAGGTCGCCAAGCGCACGCTACTGCCCGGCCGCTACATCCCGGTCACCGCTATCCGCGACGCCTGGCTGGTCGAACAGGGCGCTTCCGTGCAGGTCTATTTCACCGCCGGCGCGCTCACCATTTCGGCGGCCTGCGTCACGCTGCAGCCAGGCGCTGCCGGCGACCAGATCAAGATCCGCAACATCGACAGCGGCAAGATCATCTCCGGCACGGTGATGGCCGACGGCACCATCAAGGTCGGCGCTTCGTGATGCGCGCCCTTGTCCTTCTGCTCGCGGCGGCCATCGGCATTCAGCCGGCTTTGGCGGATGGGCTGACGCCCAAGGCCAAACGCGAGCTCGCGCAGAAGAACGGCGGCGTCTACGACGATCCGGAATATGATCCGGCGACGACCCAGCGCATGTTCCGCGTTTCCACCGGACCAAGCACGCTGCCGCCCGGCCAGGTGGCCGCGCGCATCAAGGACATTGCTCAGTTGCAGAGCGCGCGCGACAACCAGCTCGTCGGCTACGGCCTGGTCATCGGCCTTGCCGGCACCGGCGACAGCCTGCGCAACTCGCCCTTCACCGAGCAGTCGATCCGCGCCATGCTGGAGAATCTCGGCATCGCCACCGAAGGCGGCAGCGCGCGCGCCAAGAACGTGGCCGCCGTCATCGTCACCGCCAACATGCCGCCCTTCGTCCAGTCCGGCGCCCGCATCGACATCGACGTCTCGTCGATGGGCGACGCCACCTCGCTCGCCGGTGGCACGCTGGTGATGACGCCGCTGAAGGCGGCCGATGGCGAGATCTATGCCGTCGGGCAAGGCTCGGTGATTGTCGGCGGCTTCACCGCCAAGGGTCAGGCCGAGGAACTCACGCAAGGCGTGCCGACCGCCGGCCGCGTGCCCAACGGCGCGATCGTAGAGCGCGCCGTTCCGGCCGAGTTCGACGACCAGGGCGTGTTGACATTGCAATTGCGCAATCCCGATTTCTCGACCGCCATCCGCATCGCCGACGCCGTCAACGACTACACCTCGCAGCGCTTCGGCATGCGGGTCGCCGCCGAGCGCGATGCCCGCAC
>NZ_RZSA01000045.1:0-13587 GCF_003998075.1 Mesorhizobium sp. M2A.F.Ca.ET.037.01.1.1
TTCTCGCTCTCCTATTGGGGCGGGCGGCCGACGCAAGGCCAGATGTATTCCACCGGCTACCTGTCGACCGCCGACTGGAACGACACACGCTTCAAGCGGCCCGAATTCGACAAGATGCTCTATGCGGCGCGCGCCGAGCTGGACCAGGCCAGGCGCAAGGCGATCTATCGCGACATGGCGATGTTGATGCGCGACGAAGGCGGCCTGATCGTGCCGTTCTTCAACCAGTTCGTCGACGCTGCCAACACCAAGAAGATCAGCGGCTACGCCAAGAACCCCAATGGCGAGATGATGGACGGCTACGCGCTCTGCGAATGCTGGCTGAACGCCTGACATCAGTATAATTCTTCGAACACCGCGTGTCCCTTGGACGCGCGGCGTTCTTGTTTAGACCGACAATCACAGGAAGCTGTCCGTGGCGCTCAAATCCAAACTGCTGCTCATCATTCTCGACGGCGTGCCCTACCGGAACTGGCGCCGGCTGATGGGCAATCTCGAGGGATGGACGCAGTCGGGCGAGGCGCAGGTGTGGAAGATGCGCTCGGTGCTGCCGTCGACGTCCGCCTGCTGCTACGCCTCGATCCACACCGGGGTCACGCCGCAGGTGCATGGCATACTTTCCAACGAGAACCGCTTTCGCGTCACGCAGCCGGACATCTTCTCGGAGGTCAGCAAGGCCGGCGGCAAGACGGGTGCGGTGACCCATTCCTATTGGTCGGAATTCTTCCGCAGCTTTCCGTTCGACCTTGTCGAGGACATGGAGTTCGACGATCCGAGCGGACCGATCACGCATGGCCGCTTCCACACCATGACCGGCTACAATCTCAAGAACCAGATGACGCCGAGCGACGTCGACCTGTTCGCGACGCTGACCATGCTGGCGAAGCGCCACGGCATCGACTACGGCATCCTGCACACCTGCACGCTGGACTCGATGGGACATCGCTTCGGCCATGACTGCATCGAGATGGACCATGCCTGCTACGCCATGGACGGCATGCTCGCCGCCTTCCTGCCGCGATGGCGCGAAGCCGGTTATGAAGTGATCGTGACGGCCGACCACGGCCAGACCGACCGCGGCCACCATGGCGGCCATGACGACGAGATGCAGGATTTCGCGCTCTATTATTTCGGGCCCGCGAAAGGCCCCGAGGCCGACACTCTGCTCGACCAGCTGCAGCTCGCGCCGACGGTGCTGAGCCGGCTTGGCGTGGCGATACCGGAGACGATGAAGGCGAAGGTGTTTTTGGGTTAGCGCGGCCTTCCCTTCTCCCCTTGCGGGAGAAGGTGGATCGGCGCGCAGCGCCGAGACGGATGAGGGGTGTTCCAGCGGAGTGAGACGCTGGCGAATTCCGACTGGATAAACGGCGCCGCCAAGCTGGAACACCCCTCATCCGGCCGCTTCGCGGCCAACTTCTCCCGCAAGGGGAGAAGGTGGGCGCCGCGCCTACGGCATCAGCTGATATTCATAAAGCTTCTGATAGAGCCCGCCTTGCTTGAGCAGGGTCTTGTGCGGGCCGCTCTCCTGCACCTTGCCCTTTTCCAGCACCACGATGGTGTCGGCCTGGTGCACCGTCGACAGCCGGTGCGCGATGACGATCGTCGTGCGTCCGACGGTCAGTTGCTGCAGCGCGTCGCGGAACAGCGCTTCCGATTCGGCGTCGAGCGCGCTGGTCGCCTCGTCGAGCAGCAGTATCTCGGCATTGCGCAGCATGGCGCGCGCAATCGAGATGCGCTGGCGCTGGCCGCCGGACAAAAGCGAACCGTTTTCGCCGACCTCCGTCTCGTAGCCCTTGGCCATGGCGCTGATGAAGTCATGCGCGTTGGCGGCCTTGGCTGCGGCGATCACCTCTTCATCGGTCGCGTCCTCGCGGCCGAGGCGGATATTGTGCATGATCGTGCCGGCGAACAGGAACGTGTCCTGGCTGACATAGGCGATCTTCTTCCGGAGCGAATCGAGCGTCGCGAAGGAGATGTCCTGGCCGTCGAACATCACCCTGCCGGTCTGCGGGTCGTACATGCGCATGATCAGGTTCAGGATCGTCGACTTGCCGCTGCCCGACGGCCCGACCAGCGCCGTCATCTTGCCGGCCGCGAGCGTCAGGTTGAAGCCCTCGAACACCGGCGGGCTTTCCGGATAGGCGAAGCTGACATCGTCGAAGCGGATTTCGCCCGGTCCAGGTTGCAGCGGCCTCGCGCCAGGCTTTTCCGCGAGCGTCAGCGGCCGGTCGGCGAGCTGGAACATCATGCGCACGCCGACGATGCCGGTCTCGAGCGAGATGCGAACGCGGGCCAGGCGCTTAGCCGGCTCATAGGCGAGCAGCAGCGATGCGATGAAGGCCATGATGTTGCCCGGCATCTGCCCGCCCTGCAGTACCAGGAATCCGCTGATGAAGACCGCGCCGGCGATTGCCAGGCCGGCAATGGTTTCCATCACCGGGCTGGTGGCCGCCTCCAGCGTGGCGATGTTGTTGGCGCGGTTCTCGACGTCGGAGACGGCCTGGTACATGCGTTTGCGCATCGCGCCTTCAAGGTTGAAGGATTTGACGACGCGTACGCCGATCGCCGTTTCCTGCATGACATGAACGATCTGCCCAAGCGAGCGGAACTCCATGGCGGCGATGTTGCGGACGCGCTTCAGGATGCGGTTGACGCCGTAGATCGCCACCGGCCCGACGACGAAGCAGATCAGCGACAGCGCCGGCTGTTGCCAGATCATGACACCGACGAGCACGGCCAGCGTCACCAGGTCGCGCACATAGGACGTTACGACGAGATCGAGCACGCTGCGCGCCGCCTGCGCGTTGTTGGTCATGCGGGCGATCAGATCGGCCGACGAGGTCGAATGGTAGAACTCGATGCCTTGCTCCAGGATGCGATCGTAGATCTTGCGCTGCCTGTCGGCGATGATGGCGTTGCCGACGCGGCTCATGAAATAGGCTTGGACGAAGGTGGCGAGGCCCTTCACCAGGAAGATCCCCGCGACCCCGGCAGCGATCAAATTGACGCGGTCGAGCCTCTTGAAGACGACGAATTCGTTGGTGATCTCACGCAGGATCCAGGCACTGGCGCCGGTCATGGCGGCCACCACCAGCATCGACACGATGGCGGCGCCATAGCCGAATTTGTGCTCTTGGAAGGATTCCCTCACGAGCCTCGCGACAAGGCGCTGGTTCTCCGTGGAGCGGAAGAAGCGAAACAACGGCCGATCCTGTGTCTGACTGGCAAAGAATTTCGGATTCGCCACGAGGGCGCGAGGCGGCTTATAGAGCGAGTTGCGGCGCGATGGAACCTTTCGGCTGCCGGGGAAAGAAAAGGCTGCGTAAGGCTGTCTTTTCGGCCACGATGATCGCCAGGTCTTGAGAGGGGTGACGACAGATGGATTTCGACCTCATCATGCGCGGCGGCACCCTGCCGGACGGCAGGATTGCCGATATCGGCATTGCCGGCGAAACCATCCGCGCGATCGAGCAGAAGCTGACAGGGTCGGCGCCGACCGAGATCGACGCGCGGGGCAATCTTGTTTCACCGCCCTTCGTCGATCCGCATTTCCACATGGACGCCACCCTCTCCTACGGCATTCCGCGCATCAACGCGTCTGGCACGCTGCTCGAGGGCATCGCGCTTTGGGGCGAGCTGAAGCCGCTGCTGACGCATGAGGCCGTGCGCGAGCGTGCGCTCGCCTATTGCGACTGGGCCGTGTCGATGGGCCTGCTCGCCATTCGCAGCCATGTCGATGTCTGCGACGACCGGCTGCTCGCGGTGGAAGCCCTGCTCGACGTCAAGAAAACCGTCGCGCCCTATATCGACCTGCAGCTGGTGGCGTTTCCGCAGGACGGCCTCTATCGCTCGCCGACGGCGCTCAAGAACACTGTCCGGGCGCTCGATATGGGCGTCGACATCGTCGGCGGCATTCCGCATTTCGAGCGCACCATGGCCGACGGCACGCGCTCGGTGACGGAGCTTTGCGAGATCGCGGCGAAACGCGGCCTGATGGTCGACATGCACTGCGACGAGACCGACGATCCGCTGTCGCGCCATATCGAGCAGCTCGCTTATGAAACGCAGCGTCTCGGCCTGCAGGGCAGGGTGGCCGGCTCGCATCTCACCTCCATGCATTCGATGGACAATTACTACGTCTCGAAGCTCCTGCCGCTGATCGCTGAAGCCGGTGTCTCTGCCATCCCCAACCCGCTGATCAACATCATGCTGCAGGGGCGTCATGACACTTTTCCGAAGCGGCGCGGCCTGACCAGGGTGAAGGAGATGCTGGCGCTCGGCATCCGCGTCGGCTGGGGGCAGGATTGCGTGCTTGACCCCTGGTATTCGCTGGGCACCGCCGACATGCTCGACGTCGCCTTCATGGGTCTGCATGTCGCGCAGATGTCGAGCCCGGCCGATATGGCGCGCTGCTTCGACATGGTCACCAGTGTCAACGCCGCGATCATGGGGCTCGACCACCTTGGCCTCGCCGTCGGCAAGCGGGCCAGCCTTGTCGTGCTCGACGCCGGCAACGTAATCGAGGCCGTTCGCCTGCGCCCCGAGCGCCTCTGCGTCATCGCCAGGGGCAAGGTCGTCGCTGAGCGGACTAGGCAGGAGACGCGGTTGTCGATTTCCGGACGTCCGGCGCAGGTGAACCGGCGGCACAAGGCGGGTTAGAACCAGCCGATTTCCGCCGCTGGTCTTACCGGCTGGCCGATTTTCCCTCGTCAAACCGGCGGCCTGCGGCTAGGGAGCGCCATGGCTCAGACCATCGCTCGCAATTTCACGATCCGGAACGTGTTGCTCGCCGGCATCCTTTTGATGCTGGCTGGCGACTTCATGTTCGCGCTGAACGATGCGATGGGCAAATGGCTGGTCGCCAGTTTTTCCGTCGGCCAGGTTGTGCTGATCCGCTCGATCGGCGCCTTCATCGTGCTGGGGCCGATGATCGCCAACCAGGGCGCGGGCAAGCTGTTCCAGATGGACAGGCCGGTGCTACAACTCTTGCGCGTCGTGGCGACGACGCTCGACACCGGACTTTTCTACGCCGCCGTCGTCCACCTGCCGCTCGCCGACGTCATGAGCTTCTACATGGCCGGGCCTATCTATGTCGCCGCGCTTTCGCACCTCTTGCTCGGTGAAAAGGTCGGCTGGCGCCGCTGGCTGGCGATCCTCGTCGGCTTCTGCGGCGTGCTGATCATCCTGAAGCCGTCCTCGGCGGCTTTCTCGCTGTCGTCGAGCTATGCGCTGATTGGCAGCGTGGCCTTCGGCTTCGCCATCATCCTTGGCCGGCTCCTCCGCGGCACCAGCGACACGACCTTGGTCACCTGGCAGACCATCGGCACGCTGATCGTCGGCGGCGCGCTGACCATCGGCGCATGGAATACGCCCTCGGCGCTCGACTTCGGCGCCATGCTCTTGCTTGGCGTCGTGTCCTGCGCGGCCCATCTGATGATCACAAGGGCGCTGAAGCTGGCGCCGGCCTCGACGCTGGCGCCGCTGCATTACAGCCTGCTTCTGTGGGCCATTGTCTTTGGCCTAGTTTTCTTCGGTGATGTGCCGAGCCCGCGCATCCTGGCCGGCTCGGCGATCGTCGTGCTTGCCGGCATCTTCATTTTCCATCGCCAGAAGGTGGTGGAAACCGCGGTGCCGCCCGAAAACGTGCCGAAGGGCGTGAATTAGACTCGGGCCACCTCGCCCTGCCCTTGCGGCCGGAAAGTATTTGCGGTGAAAACCGCCTATCGGGTGCAATCTCCAATTGATTCCGGCCGGACGGGCGGGATAATCATAGCTCCGAGGATTGGAGTATTGGGGGGAAAGTAATGGGCAGTTTCTCGATATGGCATTGGCTCATAATTCTGATCATTATCGGCTTGCCATTGTTGTTTGTCTTGAGGGCACCGCCGGCCGGCGTCAATCGCTTCGGTGACACGCCGCCGTCGATGAACTTTGGTGAAGCGATTGCAAGCTTTTTCCGAAATTATGTGAACTTTTCCGGCAGGGCCAGTCGCTCGGAGTTCTGGTATTCCTACCTCTTCATAATCATCGTCGCCGTTCTTATGGGGATAGTCGATATCTTTGTGGGAAACGAAGCCGTTTCGTCGCTTTGGAATCTTGCCGTTCTTCTGCCGACACTTGCCATGACCGCGCGCCGGCTGCATGACATCAACAGAAGCGGCTGGCATCAGCTGCTTGCGGGGTTCTTCCCCATCGGCACCATCGCGCTGCTCATCTGGTATTGCAAAAAGTCCGACGAAACAGGGTCGTTGAACGAGATACAAAGGGTTTTCAGGTAACTCGCTGGGATGGGTCTAGTCCAGGCGCACGGCGGCGAGGTGCCGCGAAAACTCCGCCGTCTCCATCAGCGCCTTGCAGCGGGCGAAGCGGCCGTCGGCATAGGCGCGGAAATCGTCGGCCGGATTGTCGTTGGCGAGCTGGATCAGGCCCCACAGCGTCCACAAAAGGTCGCACATCGCCTTGTAGATGACGACGCGGCCCCGCTCGGCCGGCCGCGCCTCGCCGCCGAAATAAGCGCGCATCAGTTCCTCGTCCTGCGCGGCATCGAACCTGCCCTCGACCGAGAGGTCGCCGAGGTCCCATAGCGGATCGTTCATGCCGGAATATTCCCAGTCGACGATCCACATCCGCTCGCCCGTATCGAGGAAGTTCTCGCACAGCGGATCGCAATGGCAGGCGGCAAGCGGGATGGCCTGCGCGGCAAGCGCCGCGCGCACCGCGCCTGCCTCGCGCACCACGTCGTGATAGCCGGCCGGCAGCGCCACGTCCTTGGTCGACAGGACCTTGAGATAGTCGTCGATCATCGCGAACAGCTCGAACCGGAAGGGAAACACCGCACCCGAAGAGTGGAGCTTTCGGAAGGCCTCGCCAGCCCGCGCCGGGCTGCCCGGCCGCGCCTTGAATTTTTCGGGCGACATCGTCTCGGCGCCGGCGATGAAGCGCGTCGCCATCACACCGGACGCCGGATCGGCATAAAGCACCAGCGGGCTGACGCCGGCGCTGGCCGCCTCACGCGCCGCCACCGCCTCGTTGGCGCGGTTGATGTACTCCTCGGTGCCCTTGCCGGGGATGCGCAGGCACACGTCACCCGCCCTGTAGACCCTGTTGGTCAGACCGCCGAGCCGCTCCAGCGGCCCATCATAGCTCGCCAGCACCGGAATGGCCGCCAGCGCAGCGCGCAGCTCGTCGGTCATGTCGTGTCCCCTTCACGCCATTGTTGTCGCTCGGACGGTTCCACAGTTTTGGCGGCTTGGCTATGATCCTTTGCACATGAATCGGCTTCGAGGGGCGACGATGACGGACGGCAAGCATAGCGGCTCGCTAAGCGCGGCCTACGCGGCGAAGCGGCCGGATGAGGTCGCCGCGATCTATGACCGCTGGTCCGAGACCTACGATGCCGACATGTCGGCCGCCGGCTATCGCCATCCGACGATCTGTCTGGCGCTGCTTGCCCGCCACCTGCCGCGCGGCGCCGAACCCTTGCTCGATGCCGGCGCCGGCACCGGCCTGATCGGCGAGTGGCTCGCCATCACCGGCTATCCGCGGGTCGAGGCGCTCGACATCTCGCAAGGCATGCTGGACAAGGCCGGCGCCAAGGGCGTCTACACGGCGCTGCATCGCCTGGCGATGGGCGACACGCTGCCTTTCGCCGACGGCGCCTATGCCGGCATCATTTCGGCGGGCGTCTTCACCTCGGGCCATGTCGGCGTCGAAGGCCTGGACGAGCTGATCCGCATCTGCCGTCCAGGTGGCGTCATCGTGCTGACCGTCAAGAACACGCTGTGGGATGCCGGCTTTGAGGAGCGCATCGCTGGGCTGGAAGCGCGCGGCACCCTAAGCCGCCTCGAAGAGACGCGGCCCTACGCCTCGATGCCTGGCGAAACCGATACCGTGCCGAGCCGGGGCTTGGTGCTGCGCGTCAACTGACCGGCCCGGCGGTCAAGCCTTTACCCTCTTCCCGGCCGGGTCGTACATCGCCTCGAGATGGATCTTTGCCGGCGTGCGTTCCATCGCCACCACCAGCTCGTAGTCGCCGGAGGCGAGGAACTCGTCGCCGACGCCGTCGGCATTGCGCACATAGCCGTAGCCGATGTTCTTCTCGACCGTGTAGCCGTAGCCGCCGCTGGTGAGGTAGCCGACAGCTTCGCCATTGCGCAGGATCGTCTCCCGCCCGACCAGCACGACCTCTGGCTCATCCACCGTGAAGCCGGCAAAGCGTTTCGTCGGCGGCTTGCCGGTCGCGTTCTCCAGCGCCTTGCGTCCGACGAAGTCGGTGTTCTTGCGAAGCTTCACCGCCCAGCCAAGCCCCGCCTCCAGCGGCGTGTCGTTCGGCGTGATGTCGGAACCCCAGGCGCGATAACCTTTTTCCAGTCGCAGCGACTCCAGCGCCCGGTAGCCGACCGGGCGAATGCCGTGTGCCTTGCCCGCCGCCATCAGTACATCAAAAACCTCGCCGGTGGCGGCGATCGGCACATGCAGCTCCCAGCCGAGCTCGCCGACATAGGTGATGCGCAGCGCCTTCACGGTGTGCCCGGCGATTGCGATCTCGCGGGCATGGCCGAAGGGGAAGGCGGCGTTCGAAACGTCGGCATCGGTCACCGCCGACAGCACGTCGCGGGCGCGCGGTCCCATCAGCGAGAGCGTGCCGTACTCCTCCGTGACGTCGGTCAGCCTGGCGTCGAGGCCGGAGCCGATATGGTCGCTTATCCAGGACAGGTCATGCGTGCGGAAGCCGGTGCCGGTGACGATGTAGAACCGCTCCTCGCCGAGCCGCGACACGGTGAGGTCGGCCTCGATGCCGCCGCGCGTGTTGAGAAGCTGCGTGTAGGTCAGCCGTCCGACCGGCTTGTTGACGTCGTTGGCGCAGATCCAGTCGAGCGCCTTCAGCGCGTCGCTTCCGGTCAGCTCGTATTTGGCAAAGGAGGATTGGTCGAAAAGGCCGACCTTCTCGCGCACATGCCGGTGCTCGTCGCCGACCGGGCCGAACCAGTTCTGGCGGCCCATCGAATAGACGTCCTCGGCGGCTGTGCCGTCGGGCGCAAACCAGTTCGGCCGCTCCCAGCCAAGCTTGGAGCCGAACACCGCGCGATGCGTCTTCAGCCGCTCATAGAGCGGCGAGACGATGCGTGGCCGTCCCGAGAGATACTCTTCGTGCGGGAAACCGATCGTGTAATGCTTGCCATAGGCCTCCAGCGTGCGGTCGCGGACCCAGTCGCGGTCGCGGTGCAGGCTGGAGAAACGTCTGATGTCGACCACCCACAAATCGAGCGGCGCCTCGCCGTCGACCACCCATTGCGCCAGCACCCAGCCGGCGCCGCCGCCCGACGCGATGCCGAAGGCGTTGAAGCCCGCGCCGACGAACATATTGGCGCATTCCGGCGCCACGCCGAGGATGAAGTTGCCGTCCGGCGTGAAGCTTTCCGGCCCGTTGATCATCTGTTTGACGCCGACATGGGCGAGCGCCGGCACGCGCTCGATTGCCTGGCTCATATGCTGTTCGAAATGATCGTAATCGTCGTCGAACAGGCGGAACTCCCAGTCGTTGGGCACGTCGCCGCCGGGAAGCCCGGTTGCCCAGGCCTGCGGGTTGGGCTCATAGCCGCCCATCACCAGTCCGCCGACCTCCTCCTTGAAATAGGTGCGGCGGTCGGGGTCGCGGATCGTCGGCGCGTCGTTCGCCAGCCCTTCGATCCTCTCGGTGATGATATACTGATGCTTGACCGGCTGCAGCGGCACGTTGATGCCGGCCATCGCGCCGACCTGCCTTGCCCACTGCCCGGCGCAGTTCACCACCTTGTCGCAGGCGATGTCGCCCTTGGAAGTCTTCACCGCCGTGATGCGGCCGTCCTTCATCGTAAAGCCGGTGACGCGCAGGTCCTCGAACAGTTTCGCGCCATGCATTCGCGCGCCCTTGGCGAGCGACTGGGCGATGTCGGAGGGGCTTGCCTGCCCGTCGGTTGGCAGCCACGAGGCGCCGACCAGGTCGCCCGTTTCCATCAGCGGCCACATGCGCTTCACTTCCGCCGGCGACAGAAGCTGCATGTCCATGCCGAAGCTTTTGGCCGTCGTTGCCAGCCGCTTGAACTCGGTCCAGCGGTCGGCATTGGTCGCGAGCCTCAGGCAGCCGGTCATCTTCCAGCCGGTCGCCAGGCCGGTCTCGGCCTCGAGGCCCTTGTAGAGCTCGACCGAATATTTGAGCACGCGCGTGATCGAGGCCGACGAGCGCAACTGCCCGACCAGGCCGGCGGCGTGCCAGGTCGAGCCCGAGGTCAGCTTGCCCTGCTCGAGCAGCACCACATCGGCCTTGTGGTCGCGCGCCAGATGATAGGCGGTGGAACAGCCGATGATGCCGCCGCCGATGACGACGATTTCGGCATGGCTGGGCAAGGTCATGGCTTGGTCCCGTATTTCGTCCGGTAGTTCTCCAGCGCGGCGTCGAGCCGGACGAGGTTTTCCTCGGTATAGGCGACATAGTCGATGCCGGGCGCGTCGAGATAAAGCTCGGAGACCATGCTCCACATCGCCTCGCGCAGCAGCGAGGCGCATTGCATGGCGGCGTGCGAGCGGCGGATCTCGCTGTCCGGCTCCTTCATGAAATAGGCGGTCAGGAAGGCGAAGGATTCATCGTCGCTCAGGCCGGCATTGGAGGCGGCGCCCGCGAGATCGAACATCGCCGTGTTGAAGCCGGCATATTCGAAATCGATTAGCCACAGCCGCTTGCCGTCGTCCAGGATATTGGCCGGCAAAAGATCGTTGTGGCCGAAGACGATCGGCAGCAGTTTTTGCGCCCGCTCGAGCTCGTCGGCCAGCGCTAGATAGCGCGGCAACTGATCCGTCTTGCGGCTGCCGCCTTCGTCAAGCGTGCGCGCATAGTCGCGGATGACGTGGAACACCCAGAACATGAAGCCGGCGCCGGAGACATGGCTCGGCATCTCGCGATGGAAGCCGCGCAGCAGCGCCGCCACGCGGCCAAGATTGGCCCGCACATCCTCGGCGAGAAAGGTCTTTGCCCCGAGAAACGCCGTCACCAGGATGCCGGGCTCGGCATAATGCACGGCCGGCGCGAATCCAGCAGCATGCGCGGCCCGCGCCGTCATCACCTCGCGCTCGCGAAAGACGTGGTGGAACGGAAAGTCCTGGCCGAAGCGCACGACATGCCGCCCCGCGGCATCCGTGACGACAAAATTGGCGTTGCTGAGGCCGCCCGGCAGCGGCTCGATCTCGATACTGCCGTTCCAGCACGGCAGGGCGCGGATGCGGTCTTCGGCGCTCACGGCTTCGCTCCGGCCTCAACCGGTCCCACGGAAAACGACGATGGGACAAAATAGAAAAGCCTCGTCGGTGCGAGACGCCAGGATCGGTATCCCGCACCGCACCGACGAGCCCCTTGGCCAGGTTCAGGATCCCGGCATCCGCCCCCGCGGATTCGATAAAAGCGCAAATCTGGCTGGTTCCAGATGAACTGGTCACTAAGTTGCGGCTCTGCCATCACCCTCCCTTAGCAGTTCCGAGCCCTTGTGACTTGCAACCACTCTCATGCCCAGGTGGCAGAGCTGTCAATCAAAAGCTGTGACTTTTTTTGGGTGTTTTGCCCGAAAATATAAGCAACTCCTTTCAAAGCGTTGTCAAAGCCTTAAATTCGGTCAAAATCTCGGGCATTCCACATGATCCACTCGAAACGGCATGGCGAAATCCTGCGGCTCCTCGGCGAGGAGGGCACGATCAGCATAGCCAGCCTTGCCGAACGACTCGGCGTCTCGCAGGAAACGGTGCGGCGCGACGTCAAGCCGCTCGCCGATGACGGGTCGGTGCTGAAGATGCACGGCGCCGTCGGCCTTGCCTCGATGGTGGGCGAGGCGCCGTTCGAGCGGCGCATGCGCGAGAATGCCGAAGCCAAGTGCCTGATCGCCAGGATGGTCGCAGCCACCATCCGCGATGGCGAGGCGATCATGCTCGACACCGGCACGACCACATCCTTCCTGGCGCGCGAGCTGCTCGGCCATCGCCGGTTGACGGTGGTCACCAATTCCTCCGACATTGCCCGCACGCTGGCGACGGTGAACGGCAACAAGGTCTATATGGCCGGCGGCGAGCTGCGCAGCGATTCAGGCGCTGCTTTCGGCATTTCGGCGATCGAGTTTGTCAGCCGCTTTTCGGTCGATCATGCGGTGATCTCGATCGGCGCCGTCGATGCTGAAGCCGGCCTCACCGACTATGAGCTGGAGGAGGCGGAGTTCGCCCGCATGGTGCTGTCGCGCGGCCAGCGCTCGCTGGTCGTCACCGACCATACCAAGTTCGGCCGCCAGGGGCTGGTCAGGGTGTGCGGCTTCGACGGCTTTTCCGAGCTTGCCACCGACCAGCCGCCGCCGCCCGACATAGCCGCCGCGCTGAGCCGGGCAGGGGCGCGGCTGACCATTGCGGCGGCCTGACCACCGCGGACAAAGCCCGCTTTCTTTCCCGCACGCGGCAGTGTTTAGTCCGGCCATGGCTTTCACAATCCGCCAGCTCCAGTTCTTTGTCGCCGTCGCCGAGCAGGGCACCGTCTCGGGCGCCGCGCAGAACCTGTCGATCTCGCAGTCCTCGGTCACCGAGGCGATCAAGGAGCTGGAGAGCGATCTCGGCGTCGAGCTCTTCGAGCGCCATCCGCGCGGCTTGAACATCACCCACAAGGGCCACCAGTTCCTGCGCCACGCGACCAAGATCCTGGCCGATGTCTCGGATGCGCGCCGTTCCTTCTCCAGCGAGCAGGCCGTCGCCGGCGGGCGCCTGCAGCTCGGCGTCACCTCGCTGGTCGCCGGCTATGTTTTGTCCGATCTGCTTGCCCGCTACCGCCGCGCCTATCCCGGCGTCGAGGTCTCCGCCATCGAGGACAATGGCGACTATCTCGAGCACCTTCTGGTCGGCGGCAAGCTCGATATCGCCGTCATGGTCACGTCCAACCTGCGCGACCGCACGGCGCTGCAGTCGGAAATCCTGGAAGTCTCGGCTTACCGGCTGTGGATCCCGCTCAGCCACAGGCTGGCCAGCGCCGACATCATCTCGATCGGCGACATCGCGTCCGAGCCGCTGATCATGCTCACCGTCGACGAGATCGAGGAGAACACCGGCAAGCTGCTGTCTGCGATCGGCGCGAGGCCCCATGTCGCCTTCCGCACGCGTTCGGTGGAAGCGGTGCGCAGCCTTGTCGCCACCGGCGCCGGCGTGGCGCTGCTGCCCGACCTCGTCTATCGGCCCTGGTCGCTGGAAGGCGACCGCATCGAATCGCGCGACATTTCCGGCTCGCTGCCGGTAGTCCAGGTCGGCACCGTCTGGCGCCGCGGCTCCGGCCTGCCGCAGGCCGCGCGCGATTTCATCGGCCTCGCCCAGTCGCAACGCATGGTGCGTCAGAGGCTTTGATCAGAGCAATTCCAGGAAAAGTGCGAAGCGGTTTTCCGTCCGGAGCGTCCAAAATAACTATCGGAAAAACCGATATCGGCTTTCTGATAAATGAATTTGCGAAACCGGATTTTTCACAGCACTTTTCGCTCAGGGAACAAAGCCGCGCCTTGAGAGCGCTGCCGTCGGAGCATGAAGCTCCGACCCTTGTAG
>NZ_RZSA01000460.1:0-5032 GCF_003998075.1 Mesorhizobium sp. M2A.F.Ca.ET.037.01.1.1
CTGCCAGATCGTGCCGACGACGTTCCACGGGATCAACAGCGGCAGCGCCATCAGCACCAGGCAGACCGGCACGCCCCAGCCCTTCTTCGGCATGTTGAGCGCGATGAAGATGCCGAGCGGCACTTCGATCGCCAGGATGATGAAGGAGAAGATCAGGTTGCGCACCATCGCTTCCCAGAACCGGTCGGAGTGCAGCAACTCCTCGAACCATTCGGTGCCGGCCCAGAAGAAGACGTTGTTGCCGAACGTGTCCTGCACCGAATAATTGACCACGGTCATCAGCGGGATGACGGCCGAGAAGGCCACCAGCACCAGAACCGGCAGGACAAGGAACCAGGCCTTGTTGTTCCAGGTTTTGTCCATCTAGGCCCCCATCTCTACGCGCCAGGAATCGGCATAGATGTTGATGCCGGCCGGATCGAACCGGACTTTCGGGTCGGCAGGCACTTCGTCGTCCTCGCCGATCACAGCGGCGATCTCCCTACCTTCCAGATTGGCGCGCACGACCTTGTGGCGGCCGACGTCCTCGACCTTGGAGACCTGCACCGCCATGCCATCGCGGCCGAGCCGCACATATTCGGGACGGATGCCGAGCTCGACGGCGCCGGCTTCCGCCTTCCCGGTAGCAGTCTGGGGCACGCCCGGAAGCTCGATGCGCTGCGCGCCGAGCTTCGCCGTCCTGCCTTCCAGCGCGACCGGCAGCACGTTCATGCCCGGCGAGCCGATGAAATAACCGACGAAAGTGTGGCGCGGCCGCTCGAAGAGTTCGGCCGGCGTGCCGATCTGCACGATCTCGCCGTCATACATGACCACGACGCGGTCGGCGAAGGTCAGCGCTTCGGTCTGGTCATGCGTGACATAGACCATGGTGTAGCCGAAGCGGCGATGCAGTTGCTTCAATTGCGAACGCAGCACCCACTTCATGTGCGGGTCGATCACGGTCAGCGGCTCGTCGAACAGGATGGCGTTGACGTCCGAGCGAACCAGGCCTCGGCCGAGCGATATCTTCTGCTTCTGGTCGGCGGTGAGCCCGCGCGCCTTCTTCTTCGCCAGCGAAGCGAGATCGATCATGTCGAGCGTCTCGCGCACCTTGCGGTCGACGTCCGCCTCCGGCACGCGACGGTTGCGCAGCGGGAAGGCCAGATTGTCGTAGACGGTCATGGTGTCGTAGATGACCGGGAACTGGAACACCTGCGCGATGTTGCGCTCCTGCGTCGACAGATTGGTGATGTCCCTGCCATTGAACAAAAGCTGGCCGTGCGAGGGATGCAGCAATCCCGAAATGATGTTGAGCAAGGTGGTCTTGCCGCAGCCCGACGGCCCAAGCAGCGCATAGGCGCCGCTATCCTCGAAGGTGTGATGCACCTCCTTCAGCGCGAAATCCGAATCCTTCCGTGGGTTGGGCAGGTAGGAGTGGCGGATATGATTGACGTCGATGCGCGCCATCTGATCCTCCTCAGGCTGCCAGCTTCGACGCCGTCACGGCGCGGCCGTTGTGGTCGAACACCAGGATGTGGCGCGGGTCGATGAACACCTCGACCTCGTCGTCCGTCTCGAAGTCGAGAATGCCATGCGCAAGCATCACCCAGCGCGCATCGGCGAAGTCGAGATGGACGAAGCTTTCCGAGCCGGTGATCTCGGTGATGGTGACCTTGGCACGCACCGGTACCGCGCTGGCGTTCGGCCGCTCCAGCGACAAATGATGAGGTTGGAAGCCGATCGTGTAGCTGGCGTCCGCAATGCCGGCGAGTTCCGGCGGCACCGGCAGCTTGACGCCGCCTTCGAGCAGGAAGTCCGCGCCCTTTTTGGAGAGCACGATGGTGTTGAGCGGCGGGTCGGCGAAGGTCCTTGCCGTCACCAGGTCGACCGGCTTGCGGAAAACCTCGACGGTCGGTCCGAATTGCGTGACGCGGCCCTCCGAAAGTGTCGCCGTGTTGCCGCCCAGCAAAAGCGCCTCGTGCGGTTCGGTGGTGGCATAGACGAAGATCGTGCCCGCGGCGGCGAAAATCTTCGGCAATTCGGCGCGCAATTCCTCGCGCAGCTTGTAGTCGAGATTGGCGAGAGGCTCGTCGAGCAGCACCAGGCTGGCGTTCTTGACGATGGCGCGCGCAAGCGCCGTGCGCTGCTGCTGGCCGCCCGAGAGGTTGAGCGGGGTGCGGTCGAGGTAAGGCGTGAGCTTGAGAAGCGCGGCGGCATTGCGCACTTCCTTGTCGATCCTTGCCTGGTCCACGCCTGCAACCCTGAGCGGCGAAGCGATGTTCTCGTAAACCGTCATCGCCGGGTAGTTGATGAACTGCTGGTAGACCATGGCGACGTTGCGCTTCTGCACTGGCTGTCCGGTAACGTCCTTCCCGTCGAACCAGACCGAGCCGGACGTCGGCGCGTCGAGACCCGCCATCAGCCGCATCAGGCTGGTCTTGCCGGAAAGCGTCGGTCCCAGCAGAACATTCAGCGAGCCGTGCTGAAGCGTCAGCGACACGTCGCGGATATGCTCCTGCGCACCGATCGTCTTCGTCACGTTCCTCAGTTCCAGCATCACGCCTCCTCCCGGCCTTGCGCTTCAGCAGTCGATCGTCATTCCGCCGCCGCGACGTGACGGCTGCTCAGCCCTCGCATGAATTCTTCCAGTGCCGCCGTCTGCTCGCGGCTGAAATGCAGGCCGCGCTTGGTGCGGCGCCACAGCACGTCATCGGCGGTGACCGCCCATTCGTTCTCGGCGAGATAGCGAACCTCCACCTCGAAAAGATCGGCGCCGAAATTGCGGCCAAGATCGGCATTCGACTTGGCGAGCCCGAGCAGCTTCTCCGCGCGCGTGCCGTAGAGCCGCGTAAACCGGCGCGCCAGCCTCTGGTCAAGGAACGGATAGGTTTTTTTCAGCCTGGCGACCTGCGCGTCGAAACCGGTGGCGGGAAAATCACCACCCGGCAGCGGCGCGTCATGCGTCCAAGGCTTGCCGCGCTTGCCGAGAAAGCCTTCGATCTTCTCAAGCATCGATTCCGCAAGCCGACGGAAGGTCGTGATCTTGCCGCCGAAGGCGTTGACAAGCGGGGCAACGCCCTCCCCGCCATCGGCCTTCAGCACATAATCGCGCGTCGCTTCCTGCGCCTTGGAAGCGCCGTCGTCATAGAGCGGACGCACCGCCGAATAGGTCCAGACGATGTCGGAGCGCTTCACGGCTACCGCGAAATATTCGCTTGCCGCAGCGCACAGATAGTCGATCTCAGCGTCGGAGATCTTCACATCGTGCGGGTCGCCTGGATAGTCGCGGTCGGTTGTCCCGATCAGCGTGAATTCTTCCTCGTAGGGAATGGCGAAGATGATGCGGCCGTCCTTGTTCTGGAAGAAATAGGCGCGCGGATCGTCGAACTTCTTGGCGACGACGATGTGGCTGCCTTGGACAAGACGGACATTATGGACTTCGTTCTGGCCGACGGCTGTCTGCAGAACGTGATCGACCCACGGGCCGGCGGCGTTGACGAGAAGCCGCGCGCGAACCTCTTCGGTGTCGCCGGTCAGCACGTTCTGCACCTTGACGGTCCATATTGAGGCGTCGCGGCGCGCGCTGACGACCTTGGTGCGGGTGCGGATGATGGCGCCCCGGTCGGCGGCGTCACGAGCGTTCAGCGCCACCAGACGAGCGTCATTGACCCAACCATCCGAATATTCGAAAGCCTTGCGGAACAATGGCTTGAGCGGCTTGCCTGCCGGATCGCTCGCCATGTCCAGCGTCTTCGTCGCAGGCAGCAGCTTGCGCCCGCCGATGTGATCGTAGAGGAACAGCCCGAGCCGGATCAGCCAGGCGGGCCTCAGGCCCTTGGCATAAGGCAGGACGAAGCGCATCGGCCAGATGATGTGCGGCGCGTTCTTCCACAGAACCTCGCGCTCCATCAGCGCTTCGCGCACCAGCCGGAACTCGTAGAATTCAAGATAGCGAAGCCCGCCATGGATAAGCTTGGTCGAGCCGGAGGACGTCCCGCTCGCCAGATCGTTCATCTCGGCAAGGTAAACCGAAAATCCGCGGCCAACGGCGTCGCGGGCGATACCGCAGCCATTGATGCCGCCGCCGATGACGAAAATGTCATGGATCGGGGATGTGTCCAAAAGTTCCTCCAACGATTTCGCATTGCACCATTTTTGTGTTTTACGAAACCGTGACGGAATTATTTCGAACTCAAAGCGAATGTCAAACGAAATTTCATCGCTGCGTGAAACAGCCATGAAGCACCGCTATTCGAGCGCCGTCTCGATCAGCCGGACCTCGGTCTCCTCGCAAATCCGGCGAATCGAGGGGATGTCGCAACGATCGGTGATGAAGGTATTCACCTGCGAAAGGTGGCCGATCCGGACCGGCGCCGTGCGCTCGAACTTGGTCCGGTCGGAGACCAGGATGACGTGGCGCGCATTGGCTATGATCGCCTGCGCCACCTTCACCTCGCGGAAATCGAAGTCGAGCAGCGCGCCATCATGATCGATGGCCGAGGCGCCGATGACGGCATAATCGACTTTGAACTGGCGGATGAAATCGACGGCCGCTTCGCCGACGACACCACCGTCGGAACCGCGCACCACGCCGCCGGCGATCACCACCTCGATCGTAGGATAGATGCGCATCCTATTGGCAACATTGATGTTATTGGTGATGACCATCAGCCCGTTATGGTCGAGAAGCGCCTTGCTGACTGCCTCGGTGGTGGTGCCGATATTGATGAACAGCGAAGCATTGTCCGGGATCAACCGCGCCGCCGCGCCGCCGATCGCCTCCTTCTCGTCGGCCGCGATCTTGCGCCGCGCCTCGTATTCCATGTTCTCGATGCCGGACGGGAACAGCGCGCCGCCATGGATGCGGGTGAGCAGCCGCTGATCGCACAGATCGTTGAGGTCCTTGCGGATGGTCTGCGGCGTCACATTGAAATGCGTCGCCAGATCCTCGACCAGAACCCGGCCGTGGTCTTTCGCCATCTGGATGATTTCGGCGTGGCGTGGCGAAAGAAACATCCGGGCGTCCCTCCATTTTCGTTTTTCTCCTCTATAT
>NZ_RZSA01000461.1:0-5027 GCF_003998075.1 Mesorhizobium sp. M2A.F.Ca.ET.037.01.1.1
GTCATAGGCGGGCCAGTAGGCGTGCAGCACCAGGGTTCCGACGGCCGCGCCGACAATCCCTGTGGCGAGGTACTGGGGATTGCGCAGCCACGAGCCTTTGATCACGCGCACCATGGTGAACGCGGTGAAGATGGCGGAGAGCAGCAGATCCGACATGGTTGGCCCCTGGACCAACGGACTCTCCGCCCAATAGTAGAACGATCCGTTATACGGCATCGGCAATTGCCATCGAGACGCGTGCCAGCATGAATCCTCCCCCCAACATCACCGATCCGCTCGTCCTGTTCATGCCGTCGGGCAAGCGCGGCCGGTTCCCGGTCGGCACGCCGGTGCTCGATGCGGCGCGTCAGCTCGGCGTCTATGTCGAAAGCGTGTGCGGCGGCCGCGCCACCTGCGGGCGCTGCCAGATCGAAGTGCAGGAAGGCAATTTCGCCAAGCACAAGATCATCTCGTCCAACGACCACATCTCGCCCAAGGGCGCCAAGGAAGAGCGCTACGAGCGCGTGCGCGGCCTGCCCGAGCGGCGCCGCCTCTCCTGCTCGGCGCAGATTCTCGGCGACCTCGTCATCGATGTACCGCAGGACACGGTCATCAACGCCCAGACCATCCGCAAGGACGCCGACACCAGGGTGATCGCCCGCGATACGGCGATCCGCATGTGCTATGTCGAGATCGAAGAGCCCGACATGCACAAGCCGCTCGGCGACCTCGACCGGCTCAAGATCGCCCTGATGAAAGACTGGGGCTTAAAAAACCTGGAATTCGATTTCTATCTGCTGCCGCAGGTGCAAGGCATCCTGCGCAAGGGCAACTGGACCGCGACGGCCGCCATCCACAAGGATGCCGACAGCGACATCGCACGCGTCATCGCGCTGTGGCCGGGCCTGAAGAACGAGGCCTACGGCCTTGCCTGCGACATCGGCTCGACCACCATTGCCATGCATCTGGTGTCGCTGCTGTCGGGCCGCGTCGCTGCGTCCTCCGGCACCTCCAATCCGCAGATCCGCTTCGGCGAGGATCTGATGAGCCGCGTCTCCTATGTGATGATGAATCCGGACGGCCGCGAGGGCATGACGGTTGCCGTGCGCGAGGCCATTTCCAGCCTGGTCGACAAGGTCTGCGCCGAAGGCAACGTCCAGCGCGCGGACATTCTGGATTCCGTCTTCGTCGGCAATCCGATCATGCATCACCTCTTCCTCGGCATCGATCCGACCGAACTCGGCGGTGCGCCCTTCGCGCTCGCCGTCTCCGGCGCGGTGCGCATCAAGGCCTCCGACATTGGCTTGAAGCTCAACCAGGGCGCCCGCCTCTACATGCTGCCTTGCATCGCCGGCCATGTCGGCGCCGATGCCGCCGCCGTCACGCTGTCGGAAGGCCCGCATCGCCAGGACGAGATGATGCTGATCGTCGACGTCGGCACCAACGCCGAGATCGTGCTGGGCAACCGTACGCGCGTGGTCGCGGCCTCCTCTCCCACCGGCCCGGCCTTCGAGGGCGCGGAAATCTCCGGCGGGCAGCGCGCCGCGCCCGGCGCCATCGAGCGCGTGCGCATCGATCCCGTCACATTGGAGCCGCGCTACCGCGTCATCGGCTCGGAACTGTGGTCGGATCAGCCGGGCTTCGCCGAAAGCGTGCAGGCGACCGGCGTCACCGGCATTTGCGGCTCCGGCATCATCGAGGTGATCGCCGAGATGTATCTGTCCGGCATCATTTCGGAGGACGGCGTCGTCGACGGGTCGCTTTCGGCGCGCTCGCCGCGCATCGTGGCCAACGGCCGCACCTTCTCCTATGTGCTGAAGGAAGGCGAGCCGAAGATCACCATCACCCAGAACGACGTCCGCGCCATCCAGCTTGCCAAGGCGGCGCTCTATGCCGGCACCAAGCTGTTGATGGAAAAGCAGCACACCGATCATGTCGACCGCATCCATCTCGCCGGCGCCTTCGGCTCCTTCATCGATCCGAAATACGCCATGGTCCTTGGCCTGATCCCGGACTGCGACCTCGACAAGGTCTCGGCCGTCGGCAACGCCGCCGGCGCCGGCGCGCGCATGGCGCTCTTGAACCGTGGCTACCGTCGCGAGATCGAAGAGACGGTGAGCAGGATCGAGAAGATCGAGACGGCGCTGGAACCGAAATTCCAGGAGCACTTCGTCTACGCCATGGCGCTGCCGAACAAGGTCGACCCCTTCCCCAAGCTGGCCGCCGCGGTGAAGCTGCCGCCGCGCAAGGCAATGAGCGAGGACGGCGCCGCAGGCGACGCCACCCCGCGCCGGCGCTCACGCGAGGAGCGCGCGGCACGGCGGGGCCGCGCGTAGGCTTCTTTCCGCCTCCAACACTTCAACTTCATTTGCATGCAAATGTTTCCGAATCCGCGCGATCCGGAAACCGAAGCGCTGTTCTCGCGAAATCGACCCGATACAGGCGTGACGCATTTAGCGGCCATCGCATGGCGGCCGGGGATCATTCGCGGCCGCCGCTGGTCTTCAAGGGAGAAGAAAATGTCAATGTTCGGAAATCTCAGCCGCTTCGGTGTCACCATCAGGCAGGCTCATGCCAGGAACAAGGCGATCCGCGCGCTCAACGATCTGCCGGCGCATGTCCAGAAGGATATCGGCTGGCCGGCCTCGCCGCCGAGCGATCCTCAGGCAGCACTGCACAAGCTGCTCCTGGGCACGCCGCGCTGATGACCTTCGCCGACAAATGCAAGCTGCTCGGCAAGCGCCGGGGCCGCGATGCGGATCCGGCGGCGGGCGACAACAAGCTGCGCGCCGCGCTGCTGCCGAAGCGGCGCTAAGCAATTCCAGGGAAAGCGCGCAGCGACTGGCTCGTCGACTTCGCCATAGCCCTCCGTAATTGCGTAGACAGGGAAACCGGCACCACCGGATCACGCCGATGTGCCAGCGTGAATCCTTGACATTTTTAACTGCGGTACGATCTTCGAAAAGCGGGGGGAATTCTCTTAGTCGGCTCTGCCGAGATCCGTGTATCCGCATGCCCAGTTTGAAAAGCCACCTCGTTTCGTTCGTACTGCGGCACAGCCGCAAGAAGGCGTTTTCCAGCCCCGAGAACCTGCAGCGCTGGATCGCCTATGCCCGCAAGACCGAGGACCATCATCCGCCGGCCTTGCTCAAGGCGCGGCTGGACATAACCGAGACCGAGATCGACGGCTTTCCCGTCTATGAGATCGCGCCGAAGGCGGGCGAACGCCGGCGCATACTTTACCTGCATGGCGGCGCCTATGTTTTTCAGATCACCTCCTACCACTGGGGGCTGATCGCCGAGATGGCCGAGCGTCTCGGTTTCGGAATCACCGTGCCGATCTACCCGATCGCGCCCGAGCACGATTTCCACGACATGTTCGGCATGGTCGGCGACGTCTACCGGCACATGCTCGAAAGGACCGACTCGGAGGACATCGTCTTCATGGGCGATTCCGCCGGCGGCAACATGGCCGTCGTGCTGACCATGATGGCGGCCAAGGAGGGCCTGCCCTCGCCGTCGCGCCATGTGCTGATCTCGCCCGGCCTCGACGTTTCGCTTGCAAATCCTGAAGTCTTCGAGGCCGAGCGCCAGGATCCTTGGCTGGGCATTCCGGGTGGGCTGGAAGCGGTGCGGCTCTACAGCGCCGGTTTCGACCGCAAAGACTGGCACATCAGCCCGCTTTACGGCGACTTGTCCCTGCTGCCGAAAACGCTGCTGCTGACCGGCTCACGCGACATGCTGACACCAGACAATCTCATCTTCGCCGAACGGGCGCGGGCTGCCGGCGTGGAGGTGGACGTGGTCTACGAGGAGGGCATGTTCCACGTCTGGCCGCTGATCGAGATGCCGGAAGCGCGCCGCGCGCGCGACAGCATCGTATCGTTCCTGAGGGATGAAGCCCGCGGTCAAGCCGAAAGGGAGACGGTCGACTCGTCGGCCAAGGGCCTATCAAGAGTTCCGTTGATGACCGGATTTGCGAGTACGAAGATCGCATCGGCGATTTCATCGCTTCGATCGGGGTGGTAGCCGATATCGTCCCTGAGTTCGATCAGATTTGCCCATTCCTCCACGTCGGACGCGGCTAGCTCCCCCGTGAGAAAGCGACGGAGCGTCCTCGCTATGTGATCGGCGCTAAGGACAACGATCGGCGTATCCGACCAGCCAAGCTCGTCAATCATGTCGGTCAGCCGCTCAATCGGCTTTGCGAACGCAACGAGGTCGCTGAGCACCGAAAATCGGTCCATCACGTTCGTCAGAACTTGCCGGTTTCCCGGAACAGTTCGAACGTCGCCCGGATATGGTCGGCCACGGCCTTCACCGGCGCGCTGGCGTCGGGCGCCACCACCATGGCGAGATTGTAGGTGCCGATCTCGGGCATGCCGTCCTTGGCGCCCAGCGAGACCATCTCGTCGCCGAGGAAGGATTTCGGCAGCGGCGCCACCGCAAGGTCGGCCATGATTGCGGCGCGCTGGCCGGCCGTGTGGGCGCTCATATAAGCGATGCGATAGTTGCGGCCCTCGCGTCCGAGCGCTTCGAGCGCGCCGGCCCGCCAGGCGCAGCCCTCCTCCCACAGCGACACCGGCAAAGGTTCGCGCAGATGCGCGCAGCCGCCCTTGGCGCCCGCCCAGACGATGGGCTCGGTCAGCAGAACCTCCGCGCCGACGGCACTGGTCTTGTAGGAATTTGTGAGCAGCGTGATGTCGAGCGCGCGGTCGTCCATGCGCCGGCGCAGATTGATGCTCTGGTCGATGGTGACGTCGACGGCGATCGAGGGATGCGACTGCGCAAAGCGCTTCAGCACATGCGGCAGCACGCGCTCGCCATAGTCGTCCGGGGACCCAAGCCGCACCACGCCGACAATGTCGGGGATGATGAACTTCGACACCACCTCGCGGTTGATCGACAAAAGCCGGCGGGCATAGCCGAGCAGCATCTCGCCATCCGTCGTCAGCGTCACCGAACGCGCATCGCGCGCGAAGACGGAACGGCCGAGAATATCTTCCAGCTTCTTGATCTGCATGGAGACGGCCGACGGGGTGCGGAAC
>NZ_RZSA01000462.1:0-5027 GCF_003998075.1 Mesorhizobium sp. M2A.F.Ca.ET.037.01.1.1
GCCGCAGGCCAACGGGAACAGGAACCTCGTCGTGTGCCAGCGTCAATGACACCAGCGTCTGGCAGTTGGCTCTCTTGCCAAGCATCGATGCATATTGTGGTGCGACCCCGACAGAATGGTCGCCCTTCTTCGGCAGAGCTGTATCATCGATCACCAGAAACGCATCAGAGGCTCCAACCAGTCTGTCGGCCTGCACCGCCAATTCCGCCTCAAGTGGACCGGCGTCCCAAATGCCATCCGAGATGAAATGGTGCAGGCGATCGTAGCGATCGGGCGCAAGGCGTTCCGCCATCGGCTCGATGCTCTTGCGATCTCCCGGCCCGATCAGGCCCGAAATATACACCGGACACATCTGCCGCCGCTTCTTGTGACCGAGCTTCTCGATGAATGGCTTCAGCCATTCCGTCAGGGTAGCATCCTGCTCTGCCATCCTTCGCACCCCTGTTGAAGTGCCAAAGATCGCAGATCATCGTTAACCGAGGATTAATCTGCCAAAGTAGTGTTAGGTTCCAGAATCATGCCCACCATGTGATGATTGCGGCAATGAGGACGGCGGCTGTGAAGTTGGCGGCGAGTTTGTCGTATCGGGTGGCAATGCGGCGCCAATCCTTGAGTCGACAGAACATACGCTCGATGACGTTGCGGTGCCGGTATGCCCTTGGATCGAAGGGATGGATGCGTTACGGGTCGGGTTGTTGGGGATGACGGGGGTTGTCCCTCTTTCGGCAAGAAAGCCTCGTAGACCATCGCTGTCGTATGCCATGTCGGCGGCGAGGAAGTAGGCCGGCGGGACGGCCGCGATTAGAGCGAGCGCGGCGCGAACGTCGCCCAATTGTCCGGGCGTGATCTCAAAGGCGAGCGGCCGCCCGAGATGATCTACGATGGCGTGGATCTTTGTGGTCCTGCCGCCGCGCGAGCGGCCGATCGCCTGGATTTGCGCCCCCCTTTTCCGCCGGCTGCCGAGCGGTGCGCCTTCGCCGTCGTGCTGTCGATCATCTGCATGTCGCCTGGGCTAACGTCGACGAGTGCCGCAAAAAGACGTTGCCACAGGCCGCGCCCGGCCCAGCGGTGAAACCGGTTGTAGATCGTGGTCGGCGGGCCGTAGACGGGCGGGCAATCCTGCCAGCGGCATCCGACTTTCAGCACGTGAACAATCCCGCCATGACGCGACGATCGTCGACCCGGCGGGCTCCGGGCCGGTTTTTCGGCAACAAAGGCTCGATTGCCGCCCATTGCCGATCGCTCAGCCAGCTATTTTCGATCGGCGCTTTCAGCCACAGCTTGATCAGCCGCAGCACGTGCCGGTCGACAATGCGTCGGGCCACCGATTTGAGGAGGTCCGAATGCGGAATCGTGTCGAAGTATTTCGACAAATCGGCGTCTACCACGTCCGTGTAGCCCCGGCAGACAAGCCGGTGCACTTCCTTGATGGCGTCGGTCCCACTACGTCTGGGCCGATAGCCATAGGCATTGTCCTCGAAGTCCGCCTCGAATACCGGTTCCAGCACCAGCTTGGCGGCGGTCTGAACCACCCGGTCCCGAATGGTCGGGATGCCATGCGGGCGTTCGCCGCCCCCCGGCTTCGGGATCATCACCCGTCGCACCGGCTGCAGCCGGTAGCTCTTCGAGACAAGTTCCTCGCGCAGGCCCGCCAGCCACCTCTCCACACCCTCCGCCTCGATCTGCGCAAAGGTCACGCCGAACCCGCATTGGCGCGGGCCAGCGCATAGGCGTGGCGCAGCATGTCCTCACGGCAGATCTTGTCGTAGAGCACGTAGAAGCGGAAAGCGGGCTCCGCCTTCGCCTTACGATACAGCTTCCTCTGCAGGTTCCTGATCTTTTCGGGTGTTTCCAGGCTCGTCGCCAATCACCCCCTCCTCACCAACTTCGAAAGCACACCAGAAGTCAGGGCCCTTCCCTCCGCCGGCATCACCCGGCCTCAACGGTCGTACGACCCTGTCCGACTCCCGCCGGCACCGCCGCCCCGGAGGCTGCGTTGAGGCCGCTACCCTCATGCCGAACGGGCCTCCCTCGATTACCCGCATCACCTTTCCAACGTGCCGTGCCCAATACCCCGGCAGACCGGACAGGTGCCTATGTCTATTGCTTCTCTATTCGGCTGGTAAAGGTCAAGCGCTTTCGAACTTTTCCGCTTCTCCGGTTTTTGATGTCTTTCGCAGGGTCTTGCTTCTCTCCGGGATCGGCCTTTGGCCCTCCCACCATGGGGTTAGAATGATGAAGTAGAACAATCTTGCGTGCGTTCTGAGCGTCATTTCACGACCGAACAAAGCGATCTTCGAACTCACTTCACCATCGTCCTGCGACGGACACCTATCCGCCGGGTTGCGGATCCCGTTATCTCCTTTTTATGCCGCGCCGTTATCGTTTGAGATCAGATGACGGCTGGCAAATCATCCCGCGTCCAGCAAAATTCAGTGCCGTCACTCATCATGCGATGCATGATGACCGCCAGCCTGCGGGCGAGCGCGACAATGGCCTTTCGCATGCCGCGCCGTTTGGCGATGTTCATCGCCCAGGCCTTCAGCCATGACCATTTTCTCACATTGATCATCAAGGTCTGGGCGGCTTCGTAAAGCAGCGTTCGCATCATCGCGTCACCGCACAGTGATATACATCCAACACGCTTGCTTTCTCCCGACTCGTTGAGCTTCGGCGTCAGCCCCAGTATCGGTCCAACAGCCTTCGAGTTCTTGAACCGCTGCGGAATGTCGATGGTGCTCGTGAACGCCAGCGATACGACGGGACCGACACCGGGGATCGTCATCAGAAGCCGGCACATCTCATCGTTGCGCGAGATGTCCAGAACCTTCTTGTGCAACCGGGAGAATTCCTCACGCAACTTATGCCTCGCTGTCAGCAGCGGATCCGTGACTTCGTGAAGATCCGCCATGTCATCGACCAACTCGCGAATCCGCTCCTCGAATTTGACCGCTCCAACGTTGCCGACCTTCAGCCCAAATTGCGCAACAGTCCGCGAATGTCGTTTTCAATGGCGATCGCCTTGCCTTGCAGCAGCTTGCGCGCCGTCAGCAGAGCTCGCCGCTTCTGGCTCGTCAGCGTCTTGACATGCACAGGGCGGTACAGATTGACCCGCATCATCTGCGCGATGCCACGTGCATCATTGCGATCGGTCTTGTTCGGCTGAGCCTTCAGGAAGGCCTTAACATGGCGCGTTTCGATGCAAATCACCGGCAGGCCGGCCCTGGCTAGGGCCTCGAATAGCCACTGCGATAAAGGTCCGGCTTCAAGACCAACCCGCTCAAGATTCCAAGCCGGATCTCGCAACACTGCGATCAGGTCGTCGGGGTGGCTGGGAACCTTCACTCTTGCCCCTTTTCATCGACAATCTTTCACCGAGACATCAAGGCCCGTATAATGCTTCACGCTGCGCTCCAATGAAAGAATGCAAGGACAAAACGCTCGCTTTTCGTGGCTTTCCCTGGGTTCGGGTATGTTTTGACCGGCATTTCAGCCGATCGGCCAAATCCTTTCTGTCCGCTGGACGGTTGTTTGCGTCCTTCGGTCCTGAACCATTCTCCAATCCGTGACCCAGATGCCCCTCATCGGCTCGGTCACATAGTGGCGTTCGGCTCCCGGCTTCCCATTCTTCCTTAAGAGCGCAGTCCGGCGCTGCCGGCTCGCTAGCGCAGCGTCAGGACAGCCGAGATGTCGGTAACGATACTCTTTCCTGGCCGTTGGCGCCGCGCCGTTCGTAGGGGCGCTGGTCGCGCAGGACCTGGAAGGCGATCGTCAAAAGCTTGCGCGCGATCGCAACGCGCGCCTTGTTTGCTCCTCTGAACTTCAAGTGTTCGTACTGGGATCGAAGCTGCGGATCCGCCGCGACGGCCGGTGCGACTGCCTCGACAAAGGCCCAGCGCAGCCACTTGTTGCCCTGCTTGATGATCTTGCCGTGATAGGTCTTGCCGCCGCTCGAATAGGTCGAGGGGACAAGCCCGGCATAGGCCGCCAGCTTCTTAGCATCGCGGAACCGGGAGATGTCATCAATTTCGGCGTCGATCAGCCGGGCGAAGAACTCGCCAATGCCGGGGATCGTCTTCAACAGCCTCACATTGCCGTTGGTCTTCGTCATGGCCCGGATGGTGGCTTCTGACTGCTTGATCCGCCCGTCGATGTCGCTGATGAAGTCGAGACCACGATTGATCTGGATGCGGTCGATCTCCGACACGCTGAGCATTGCCAATTGCTTGCGCCCAGCCTTGCCGAACAGGTCGCTCGGCTTCTTCAATTGCGCCGTCTGTTCCGGATAACGATCGAACACCGTCACGATCCTATTCTTTACCATTGTTCGCAGCCGCACGTAGAACATGCGCTCGCGCAGCGCGATGCGAAGCTCGCGTGCCTTCTCTCCTGGCGCCCAAGCCTGCGGAATAAGATCGGCCCGCAACAGATGCGCCAGAACCGTCGCATCGATCTTGTCCGTCTTGATCTTGGCGTCGGCGATCGCCTTCACCTTCAGCGGATGCGCCAGCACGACATCGTCGCAAAGGTCGCCCAGCCAGTCGTACATCACCATCCAGTTGCGGGTCGCTTCCACAACCGCGTGTGAGTTCTCCCGATATCGCTCCAGAAAGCTACCGAGCGACTGACAGTCGTTCTTCACCCGCCCGGACCGCAGTGTCTTCCCGGCCGAGTCCTGAACTACCAGGTGGCTGAAGCTTTTGTGGTAATCGACCCCAATATGATAATCGTAAGATGCAGGCACGCTTTGTCTCCTTAATTGAGTTCATCAAAACCCAAGCAAGGTAAGCCAAACCGCGCAATACGCGATTGTCCGGCAATCATCTGCGACTCAGCGAGCCGTCCTTCCAGTGGGCGCGACCTCTTTCATGCCACCTTCCTTTCCGATGCTTGTGGCTGTTGCAAAACATGAGCACGTTTAATATCGCTCGAAGCGCAGCACCTTTCTCCTACCATCCACCGCCGTCCAAGGGTGAGGCTCAAGCCGGATACCCCATCTTGCGTAGCGCGGGCAGCGCCGTTCATAC
>NZ_RZSA01000463.1:0-5018 GCF_003998075.1 Mesorhizobium sp. M2A.F.Ca.ET.037.01.1.1
CCATGAGGGCGTCGTCGCCCTGCCGGAATTGCTGGAAGACCTTGCCGCGCTCGGCATGGCAAGCGTTTTGGTCGAAGGCGGCGCCAAGGTGGCCAAGGCCTTCCTCGAGGAAGACCTTGTCGACCGTATCGTGCTGTTCCAGGGGCCGGACGCCATTGGCGAAGACGGTATTGCATCGCCGATCGACGCCGACCATATCCCGGCCGGATTTCGCAAACTGCGCGACATGCGCTTCGGCGAGGACAGCTACGCCGAGTGGGTAAGACCATGATCCCAAAAAGTGGAAACCGGTTTTTGGATCAGATCAGGTCAAAACGAAAGAAGCTCTCTGATGTTTACGGGAATTGTGACCGACGTTGGCACGGTAGCCGCTGTGAAGCCGCTCGCCGAAGGCGTCGGGCTGCGCATCGACACGGCCTACGATCCGGAGACCATCGCCATCGGCGCATCGATCTCCTGCGGCGGCGTCTGCCTCACCGTCACGGCGCTCCCCGAACATGGCTCGAACGCGCGCTGGTTCGAGGTCGAGGCTTGGGAGGAAGCGTTGAGGCTGACCACCGCGTCGAGCTGGAAATCCGGCACCCGGATCAATCTCGAACGGGCGCTGAAGGTCGGCGACGAGCTCGGCGGCCACATCGTCTCCGGCCATGTCGACGGCACCGCCGAGATCGTCGAGCGCAAGGAGGAGGGCGACGCCGTGCGCTTCACGCTGGAGGCGCCGCGCCATCTGGCGAAGTTCATCGCGCCGAAGGGTTCGGTCGCACTCGACGGCACATCGCTCACCGTCAACAAGGTCCAGGGCACCCGCTTCGATGTTCTTCTCATCCATCACTCGCTGAGCGTCACCACTTGGGGCGAGCGCCAGGCCGGCGACCGCGTCAACATCGAGATCGACACCATGGCCCGCTACGCCGCGCGCTTGGCGGAGGCGGGGAAGGAAGGGCTGTGATGACCAAAGACGAGATTGGCTCCGCTTGGCGGGAAAAGCTCCACGTCGAGGACGCGACGGCCTCAATCTGCCGGTCAACGATCGCAAGGTATTCATTGAAGCGCTGACCAATCCGCGGCCGGCGAACGATCGTCTGAGGGATACGGTGCGTCGCTATCGCCAGGCTACTGGCGTCTGACTGCAACAATCTTCCGCTTGCGATCAACCCCGCTTCGGCATAAGTCACCGGCAACCCCCCGGAGACTTTTATGGCAGGCACATCCCAACACGGCAAAGCGTTCATTCGCCCGAAGGCGAAGGCGCATCTGCTCATTGTCGAAGCGCGTTTTCACGACGATCTGGCCGACGCGCTTCTGGAAGGCGCGACAGCCGCGCTCGATGATGCCGGCGCCACCTATGACGTCGTGACCGTTCCCGGTTCGCTGGAGATACCGGCCGTCATCACCTTCGCGCTCGATGGCGCCGCCGAAGGCGGCACGCATTATGACGGCTTTGTCGCGCTCGGCACCATCATCCGCGGCGACACCTATCATTTCGACATCGTCGCCAATGAATCGAGCCGCGCGCTGATGGACCTTGCGGTGCAGGAAGCGATCGCGATAGGCAACGGTATCCTGACCACCGAGAACGACGCGCAGGCATGGACGCGCGCGAAGAAGACCGAGGGCGACAAGGGTGGCTTCGCCGCGCGCGCGGCGCTGACCATGATCGCGTTCAAAGAGAAATTCGGAGCCCAATCGTGACCGAGCCTGCCTCGACCGGAGCGGTACGTCACGCCAACAAGCGCGGCGCCGCCCGCCTTGCTGCCGTTCAGGCGCTTTATCAGATGGATGTGGCCGGCAGCGGCGTCTTCGAGATCACGGCCGAATATGAGGCCTTCCGCCTCGGCAAGGAAGTCGATGGCGCGCTCTACCGCGAGGCGGACGCGCAATGGTTCCGCGCCATCCTGACCGGCGTCGTCGAGAACCAGAAGACCATTGACCCGGTCATCCGCCAGGCGCTGACCGAGGATTGGCCGCTGTCGCGGCTGGATTCGACGCTGCGCGCTATCCTGCGCGCCGGCGTCTACGAATTGATGAAGCGCGAAGACGTGCCGGTGGCCGTGATCGTGTCCGAATATGTCGACATCGCAAAAGCTTTTTACGAGGAAGACGAACCCAAGCTGGTGAATGCCGTTCTCGATCGCGTCTCGCGCCGGGTTCGCGGTGAGGGGCGCGGCAAGGACGCTTCGTGACGACCGCAACGGCCGCGGTCGCCGCGACCGGCAGGGAAGGGCGCCGCACAGCCGTCCTGCTTGCCGCCGCGCAGGCGATCGTCGGTTCGGCCGCTCCGATCGCCATATCGCTCGGCGCGCTGGCCGGGCAATACCTGCTCGGTCCCGACAAGTCTCTCGCGACGGCGCCGATCACCGGCTTCAATCTCGGCGTGGCGCTCGGAGCCTTGCCGGCCGCCGCCATCATCCGCAGCCTCGGCTATCGCGGCGGCTTCATGACCGGCACCGTGGTCACCGCGCTCGGCGCCCTGATCGCGACCCTCGCGCTCTTCCAGGCGAGCTTTTGGCTGTTTGCCTTCGGCCTTTGCGTGATCGGCGTCGGCGGCGCCTTCGTGCAGCAGTTTCGCTTCGCGGCCGCCGACAACGCGCCGCCGCAATTCAAGGCGCGCGCCATCTCCTTTGTGCTAGCGGGCGGCATCGTCACCGCCATCCTTGGACCGCAGATCGTCATTTACACCCGCGAACTGCTGGCCCCAGTTATGTTCGCGGGATCCTTCGCTTCGATCCTGCCGCTTGCGGCGGTTGGCGCGCTTATCCTGTCGTTCCTGCGTGTGTCTTCAACGACCAACACCGTCACCGAAACCGCTGCAAGCGATGGCCGGCCGCTGGCTGAAATCGTCACCCAGCCGCGTTTCGTCGCAGCACTTTTCTGCACCGTCGGCAGCTACGCGCTGATGAGCTTCGTCATGACCGGCGCGCCGCTCGCCATGGTCGGCTGCGGCCTGTCGGAAGACGATGCGACGCTGGGCATTTCCTGGCACGTCATGGCCATGTTCGGGCCGAGCTTCTTCACCGGCTCGCTGATCCATCGCTTCGGCGCCGAACGCATCCTGGCCACTGGCCTCGTGCTCCTGATCGGCTGCGCCACGGTGGCGCTTTCCGGACTGCATCTGTGGCAATTCTGGACCGCGCTGATCCTGCTCGGGCTTGGCTGGAACTTCGGCTTCATCGGCGCAACGGCCATGGTCGCGGCCAGCTACCGCCCCTCCGAGAAAAGCAAGGTGCAGGGTTTCCACGACTTCGTCCTGTTCGGCTCCGTCGCCTTCTCCTCGCTCATGTCAGGCGCGATCTACAACGCATGGGGCTGGACGATGCTCAACTGGGTCGTCTTCCCGGTCGTCGCGCTTTGCTTTGTCGCGCTCGGCACGTTGAGGATGGTAGGCTCCCGCGAACGCTGAGGAAGGTGCCGAGGCCGTTCCGGCGACAAGTCCGAAACGGCCGGCGTCATGCATCAGGCGGGAGCACCTGCAGCACCCGCGCTATGAACATGTGGAACTCGTCCATGTAATTGCGCAGGAATGTTTCGGTTGACGCCACAGTCACCTCGCCGTCGTCGGTGATCAATCCCGGGGTAAACTGGATATAGGCTTCGGGAGAGTTCATCTGGGGTGCGTTGCAGAAGCTGAGCACGCTGCGCAGGCTCTGCTGGGCGACGGCTGTCGCGATCGCGCCTGGCGAGGTTCCGATGACGGCAGTCGGTTTGCGGGCGAAAGAGTTCTTGCCGTAGGGCCTGCTCGCCCAGTCGATTGCGTTCTTCAGGCCGCCGGGGATCGAGCGGTTGTATTCCGGCGTGACGAAAAGCACTGCCTGGACGGACGCGATGGCCTTCTTGAACTCCAGGGCGACCGGCGGAAAGTCGGCATCATAGTCGTAGCTGTAGAGCGGCAGGTCCTTGAAGGGGATTTCCGTCATCTCAAGTTCGGGCGGCGCCAGTTTCACGAGGGCCTTCGCAAGCTTGCGGTTGATGGAGCCCTTGGCAAGGCTGCCGATGAGGTAGCCGACTTTATGCTTGGCCATGACCCACTCCCTGTTTTGGCCGCCGACCCGCCTTTCCCTAATATCCCCCAGAACAGGGCAGGCCGCCAGCCGACCTTAGGTCGGCATAGCCATGGCGGGGTGCGGCCGTGCCTTCGTCTGGCCGAACAAAATTATTGCGTGTATTCCCCTAGTTATGAAACCGTATGCCCCGACCGGCCGTTGAAGCTGTGCTCATATGCGACCACCGACTGAACGGCTTATAGCAAGGGATTTTCACAATGTTTTCAGCTAGAAAGCTCGCTTTCGCGGCGATGGCGCTTGGTATTGCGACGGCATCGGCGAATGCCCAGGTGGTGGTGTCTTCCAAGATCGACACCGAAGGCGGCGTGCTGAGCAACATCATCCAGCTCGTGCTCAACGCCAACAACATCAAGACCACCGACCGCATCCAGCTCGGCGCGACGCCCGTGGTGCGTAAGGCGATCACCGCTGGCGAGATCGACATCTATCCAGAATATACGGGTAATGCCGCCTTCTTCTTCCAGAAGGCCGACGATCCGGTCTGGAAGGACGCCGCCAAGGGCTACGAGACCGCCAAGAAGCTCGACTACGATGCCAACAAGATCGTGTGGCTGTCGCCGTCGCCGGCCAACAACACCTGGGCGATCGCGCTGCGCAAGGAAGTGGCTGACGAGAACAAGCTCGCCACCTTGTCGGACTTCGGCAAGTATGTCGCCGGCGGCGGCAAGGTGGTGCTCGCGGCTTCCGCCGAGTTCGTGAATTCGGCGGCGGCGCTCCCCGCCTTCCAGACGACCTACGGGTTCATGCTGAAGCCGGACCAGTTGATCACCCTCTCCGGCGGAGACACCGCGGCAACCATCGCTGCCGCCGCCAACCAGACCAACGGCGCCAACGCCGCCATGGTCTATGGCACCGACGGCGGCATCCAGCCCTCCGGCCTCGTCGTGCTCGAGGACGACAAGGGTGTGCAGCCGGTCTACCAGCCGGCACCGATCATCCGCGAAGAGGTCCTTAAGC